>DPMX01000007.1:0-9103 GCA_003540955.1 Gammaproteobacteria bacterium | reverse complement strand
ATGGCCTTCCCACGGATCGGGACCAGCAATGTACCGTCGATCAATACGGCAACGATATTTTGCAGCTATGCCAAGATGATGAGATCGACGCGGTATTACTGTTCCCAAATTGCCCGGTATGTCATCAAAGCGTGTCACTGGTTGCTAGATACCTAGAAGCGAACGGGTTCCCTACTGTCATAAGCGGTTGCGCAAAGGATATAGTCGAATACTGTGGCGTTCCGCGATTCGTGTTTAACGATTTCCCGCTCGGAAATTCTGCAGGAAAGCCGTTCGAACCAAAGTCACAAATGCAAGTGATCGAATTATGTCTTGAACTTCTGGTTTCGGCGCAAACAGGAGGTACAACCCTGAACAATCCCGAACGTTGGGCAAAGTCGGATGATTGGAAGGCTGATTTCTGCAGCCTAAAAGGCCTCGATTCAGTCGAGTGCGTGCGTCTCAAGCTTGAATTTGAACTCCAACAGAAACTTGGGTACGCGAAAAAGGGCAAGGACTAGACGAGTAACCACTAATAGCGCAACGCAGCATTTAGGCGACGATACAGGATACGTCTATTCGGTTAACCTGGAATTACCTTCCGGAGTCTCGCGAATATCCAAAAACCACGCTACACTCGTCAACAGATTTGTTTTTGATGATGCGAACTAGATTCGGATTTTTGGGGGCTGTCGCCTAAAAACCATCATCCCACAAGGTGGGACTAGATAAGAGGTGTCTCGATATGGATATAGGCTTGATGCAGATCATGCAGAAATGGGGTTATGACGGCATGACCGATGAAGAGGTCTACGACGAAGAATTGAAGCTCGTTATGGCTGCAGATGAATATGGATTCGATAGCACGTGGGTCGTAGAACATCATTTTGAAGATTATTCGATGTGTCCCGATAACTTTGTCTATCTCGCCTATCTCGCGGCCAAAACTAAGCGCATCAAACTTGCGACCGGCGCGGTGATCGTACCATGGAACACACAACCCTTACGCATTGCTGAAAAGGCCGCCTTACTTGACCAAATTTCTGGGGGTCGCGCGATTCTCGGACTCGGGCGTGGTTTGTCCCGACGCGAATTTAACCAATTCGGTGTTGATATGGATGAATCTCGAGAGCGCTTCGATGAAGCTGTTCCTATGATTCTCGAAGCCCTCGAAACCGGGGTGATGGAAGAACACCATGGCAAGTATTTCGATCAACCACGTGCTGTCATCCGACCGCGGCCAAAATCATTTGACGGTCGAGTTGCCCAGATCGCAATGAGCCCCGAATCTGGGCAAGAGGCAGCGAAGCACGGAGCTCGGCTGATGGCCTTTAATTACATCCCTATCGAACAGCAAAAAGCGGAGTACGAAGCCTACGCCGCAACGTTTCGTAAGAACCACAATAAAGAGCCGGAGCCGATGGTCCTATCGGAAGTAATGCTATGTGACAAAGACGCTACGCGCTGCGAAGACAATGCACGCAAATATATCGGCGGCTATATGTTGAGTGTCATGCATCACTACGAACTTATGGGTGAGCACTTCAAAGATGCAAAAGGCTACGAGGCTTACGGCGACGCAGTTGATGCCCTAAATTCGGCCGGGCTCGAAAGCGCAGCTGATACTTATGTAAGTCAGCAGATATGGGGTACTCCTCAGCAAATGCTGGATAAATTGGAGCGACGACGCAGCTATCTAGGTGATGCAGGTCTGTTGTGTATTTTCCGCTGTGCTGGCCTTCCCTTCGAAGATGCGAAACGCAGTATGGATACTTTTGCTACGGAAGTGATGCCTGAACTGCGTAGCTGGGGTCCAAGTGCTACGACAGAAGCCGCGTAAATCAGTCGCGACAAGGGAAAAGCTTTTCAGATCCGATTGAGGGCTGGAATCGACCGTTTATGAAAAAAAATAGTAGAGAAAGGAAGTAACCATGCCACACGTTAATCGCGACGGTGTTAATGTATATTACGAAAGCCTAGGTGAAGGCTCCCCTGCCCTTGTTTTCCTCCATCCCTGGGCAACCAACCGTTACATCTGGGCTGGTCAGCTAGCTATTTTTGCGCAAACCAATCGCTGCATTATGGTTGACCATCGCGGTCACGGACAATCTGATAAACCTGATGGGGGCTATGGGATAGACGAGATGGCCGCCGACGTCGTCGCGATCTTGGACGACGCAGGTATCGACCGCGCTGTCTTAGTCGGTAATTCGATCGGCGGAATGACTGCAATGCAAATGAGCCTTGATGCGCCTGAACGAGTGATCGGTAATCTAATCCTGAGTAGTGGAACAAATATCGGTGCTGACACACCAGCGGAAGTACAAGAGGCGATGCAGAAAGACTGGCGTGGAGTGTTCAGCGGTCTTTTAGATGCGGCAGTTTCCCCTAAATCGAAAAATGATAAACCAGAAATCCTGGCCTTCATGGAAGGTTGCTTTCGAACAGACACAAATTTTACCGAAGGCGTATTTTGGACGAGCGCCGCAGATCCGCAAGGTGTGTTTAATTGGGACATTTCCGATCGACTAAAAGACATTAACCAGCCAACGATGATCATCGCTGGCGAGGACGACGGCGCAACCACACCAGAGCAGAATCAGTTCTTAGCAGATAACATCCCTAATGCAAAAATCAAGATGTACAAAGATGTTGGCCATTTTTGCCAATTAGAAAAGCCCTCGGACTTTAATGCGGATCTAGAAACCTTTATTGCCAGTGTCTCTTAAATTAATCTAAGAGACACACTGACGGCGCCGCGAGACGATCCGATGTAGTTGATCGCGTCAACTGGCCTTTCCAGCGACAATCTTTGAACAGGAAACCTAATACCATGACGATGAATATAGAGATCCGCGAGGGTATGCGCGTTTTGTGGGACGTGCCAATCGGAATGGATGACGGCCTCATCCTCAGGTCTGACGTCTTCTTACCACTCGAGGAAGGGAATTATCCGGTACTTTTAAGCTACGGACCGTACGCAAAAGGCCTACATTTCGAGGACGGTTACCCTGACCAGTGGCGAATCATGTGTGAGGAACACCCGGATGTACCCGCGAACTCCACGAATATTCATGCCAACTGGGAAGTTGTCGATCCCGAAAAATGGTGCCCTCACGGTTATGCCTGCGTTCGGGTCGACTCACGCGGGGCTGGTCGTTCCCCAGGCTACATCCAACATTTTTCGCCGCGTGAGACTCAGGACTTCTACGATTGCATTGAGTGGGCAGGAGTGCAAGATTGGTCTAATGGAAAGGTCGGCATTACCGGGATCTCCTATTACGCGATGAATCAATGGCAGGTGGCATCCATGCAACCGCCGCACCTCGCAGCCATGTGCTCTTGGGAGGGCGCCGCAGACTGGTATCGTGACTCTACTCACCACGGTGGGATGCTTTCAACCTTTTGGGCAAATTGGTACGGTAATCAGGTTGAGTCCGTACAGTTCGGCCTCGGTGATAACGGCCCGAAAAGTCGTGCCACCGGTATGAACGTGTGCGGCGACGTGAACTTATCTCAAGAGAATATGGCGGCAAATCGTTGCGACTTTGGGCAGGAGCTACGTGATCACGCTACCATCGACGATAGCTACTATAGTCCGCGTTTACCCCAATGGGATAAAATCGAAGTGCCACTCCTATCATCGGGTAACTGGGGCGGACACGGACTCCACCTCAGGGGCAACACCGAAGGTTATTTCCGATCGGCATCTAAGCAAAAATGGCTCGAGATGCACGGCATTGAGCATTGGACACATTTTTATACTGACTATGGTCGCGAGATTCAGCTTGCATTTTTTGATCACTTCCTGCGTGGTATAGACAACGGCTGGGATAAAACCCCCGCTGCAATTTTGAACATACGCCATCCGAATGAAAAATTTGTGTTGCGTTACGAGCAAGATTGGCCACTGCCAGACACCCAATGGACCAAACTCCATCTCGATCCAGTGAAGCGTAGCCTATCAACCGTTGCTAACACTGTTAAGGGTACGCTTGAGTACGACGCATTGAGGGAAGGAGTGACCTTTACGATGGTTACTGCCGAAGATACGGAAATCACAGGACCTTTAGCGGCAAAGTTACACGTCTCTTCCTCTACGCCGGATGCAGATCTATTTCTTATCTTTAAGGTATTCGACCCAGACGGTACCGAAGTCACATACCAAGGCGCGCTCGATCCTCATACGCCCATCGCCCACGGTTGGTTGCGGGCGTCCCACCGCAAGCTCGATCCGGAACTATCTCTCCCGTTTCGTCCGTTCCACACGCACGATGAGAAACAACTGTTAACGCCGGATGAAATCTACGAACTCGATATCGAAATCTGGCCGACCTGTATCGTAGTTCCTGCTGGATGGACGATTGCTCTGACAATACAAGGCTCAGATTACCAATACTCTGATAATGTTGAACAAGTTGGTTGGTTCACAATGACAGGAGTCGGTCCCTTCAAGCATGACGATCCAAGCGACAGACCAAAGGAACTCTTCGATGGTAAAATTACCTTACATTTCGGCGCGGAACGAGAATCTTTCGTGCTCGTACCCATCATCCCACCCAGATAAATCGACAATCACGTGCCCCGAGCAACGTGGACACGTCATCTAGGAGAAAACAACATGGCCGACAACAATACTAAGGCAAAAAATAATCGGGAGGCGATCTGGCCAGGCGGAGTACCGAAACCTGCAATGCCCTACTCACCTGCAATAAAAGCTGGGCCATGGGTATTTATCGCGGGTCAATTGGCCTCAGACTTTGGTCCAGACGGACTTGCGGTAGAGTGTCGCGACCATCCCGATTTACCTTTCCAAAGCATACCGCAGCGACGTCAATCAGCGTACATTTTGCAAAACATCAAGGACACTTGTGCTGCTGCTGGTGCAAGTTTAGACGACGATTCTGTCCGTATCTGGCAATGGTTCACTGCCCCTAACCAGGACCGTGATGGTGGTACTTGGGTTGGAGACGGATTCACCATTACTCCATATCTAGAGGAACGCGATCGCTTTCTCACTCATGATCGACCAGCTTCAACTGGTATGGGGATCAAGAACCTACTTGTTAAAGACACTATCGTCGAAGTCGATGTGTTGCTTAATACCGAAACGAAAAAACAGCAAGTGGCGCTCGATGTGCCGCAAGCACTAGCAGGTTACTCCCAAGGATTAATCACCGGAGATTGGGTCTTTACTGCCGGAGAGCACGCGACCGATTTCGTCGGTGATACTGGCCGGACCGACTACAACGGACCACGTTCTGCGATTCAGCTTGACGCCCGCACACCGAGCGAACTGTTATGGTACGGCCTCCCCGTGAAGTTGCAGACGCAAAAACTGTTCGACAAACTCGAACGTAATCTAGAAACCTGCGGATCGTCGATGAATGATGTCGTGCACGCAACCATATACTACAGCCACCCTAAAAACCTTGCTGAGATCGAAGAAGCCTGGATCGAGCGATTTCCAGTTGATCCGCCAGCACGAACAATGATTCCCTACATGGGAATCGGGATCCGTGGATGCGATCCAGAGATAGCGCTTGTTGCACTTAAGAAAGATGGCAAGACAAGAAAGCAAACCATTATGGCAGACGGCGTGGGCGCACCCATCGGGCATGAACCGCATGCGGTGAAAGCGGGTGACCTATTATTCTTCTCAACACAGATTGCCGGCGACGCCAACGGGCTTTGCGCTGGTGGGAAGCGCGCAGACGAATATCCGTGGTATGGCCTCCCTGCGCGAGCGCAGATGAATTTCATACTGGAGAACGTAGCAAAAGTATGTGAAGCAGCGGGGACATCAATACAGAATATCTGTCGTCGCCAAGCCTTTCACACGGATTTCGACTGGTTCATGGAATCCATCGACGAATGGGCGCGCCACTTCCCAAAAGACCCACCGTGTTCGACGACCCTGGAAATCGGGGGGCCACTACATGTCGATGGCGCGCTTTTTCTTCTTGACTTAATAGGTTACTGCCCCGATGAATAAAATAACAGCGGATCTATACGAGCACACTTCAAAAGGAATCTCGCCTCGAAGCAGTCTAGATATAAAAATCGTATAAACATCTAGCTAGAGAGGCGGCTTATTGATGTCTAGTTCTTGCTGTTGACACCGGGTGTGGGATTTTATGTTCTGATCAAATTATGAATTTTTAGCCTGGAAGAGAAGCGAAAATCCATTTGGAGACAGGCGTGAGCAACCGTACCGTACCCGTACTAGACCTTAGTCCATTCTACTCCGACGATGAGGCCGCGAAACTGGAACTCGCGCACTCGCTCGACACTGTTTGTCGGGACGTCGGCTTCCTCGTCGTCACTGGCCATCCTGTTGATATGTCCCTGGTTGGACGCGTTAGGCACCTGTGTCTCGATTTTTTCGATCTACCAGAAGTAGAAAAAATGAAAATCGGGCGGCCGCGCGACGACGCTGTTCGGGGTTACATACCCGTCCTTTCCGAAGGACTATCATACGGTATCGGCCTCGATACGCCTCCGGATCTGAAGGAATGTGTTTCCTTGGGCGCGCCGGGTATACCCGAAGCTAGATATCTATTGAACGATCCATATTATGCCGCCGAGGCCGCTGGCACCCATTTCTACCCTAACCTGTGGCCAACCGAGCCACCGGAATTCCGCCCGATCTTGGAAGAACACTTCCGGGTGATGACCGAGTTTGCTTTCGATCTCCATCGGTTGTTCGAGCTCGCGCTCGAACTCCCTGCAGGCTACTTCGACCACCTGATCGACAAGCCGTGTAGCACGTACCGCGCGATCCACTATCCGCCGTTGACGAAAGATCCCGAACCGGGCCAGTTGCGCGCGGGCGAGCATTCCGACTACACCAACGTTACTATTTGTACGGTAAGCCCCGGTCTCCAGGCGAGGGATCGGTCTGGCGTATGGATAGACGTGCCCGTCATCGAAAATGCTTTCGTAATCAATATCGGTGATCTCATTATGCGCTGGACCAACGATCGCTGGATGTCAACCCGTCATCGCGTGATCGCACCCGCGCTAGATTCGGATGCGAATGATCGACGGCTGTCGCTGATCTATTTTTTCGAGAGCAACTACGACGCAATGATCGAGTGCCTCCCTACATGTCAAAGCGAAGATAATCCGGCCAAGTATCCACCGATCAGAGCGGCCGACTACATTCTTGAGAAGTATACCAAGCAAACCCGTTTCGAGAAGTGGTCGGACGAAACGGCGGCGCAGTTCGGCACCCAGGATACCGAATCGCGGTTCGTCGACGCTGGTTAATCGAACACCCTGTGCTAGTCCAATTTTCTAGGAGCAAACAATGCTGAATCTCGAGCAGCGGTTCAAACGTCATAAGCTGGCGTTCCTGCCGTCACCTATACACCAGCTTCCGCGATTGTCCGAAGAGCTCGGAGTAGAAGTCTGGGCCAAACGGGATGACATCTCATCTGGTCTGGCTTACGGCGGCAACAAGGTGCGAAAGTTAGAATGGCTTCTTCCTGACGCCATTGCTCAAGGTTGTGACACACTTGTATCGATCGGCGGTGTCCAATCCAATCATACCCGCCAGGTCGCAGCGGTTGCAGCCGCGGCCGGAATGAAATGCAAGCTGGTACAAGAAACCTGGGCGCCCTGGAAAGATGAGATATACGACAAAGTTGGGAATATCCTTCTGTCCCGCATCATGGGTGCTGAGACGCTCCTTGAGGGCGAAGGATATTCGACGGCGGAGAAGGAAACCTGGAAACGGGCACTGGACGCGGTACGATCCGAGGGCGGCAGACCCTATGGGATACCGGCTGGCGCCTCCGATCATCGACTAGGGGGTCTTGGTTATGCAAATTTCGCAGACGAAGTCGCGCGTCAGGAAAAAGAGCTAGGTGTTTTCTTCGACATCGTAATCGTCGCAACCTGTACCGGATCTACGCAAGCCGGCATGGTAGTCGGTTTCAAGGCACAGGAGAAAGAGCGCCGTGTGATCGGAATCGATACATCCGCTATCCCTGACATGACTCGGACAGCTGTAACCAAAATTGCCCGCAACACCGCCGACCTAGTTGAACTCGGCAAGCCAATCAACGACGAGGATGTAATCATTGACGAACGCTTTATGGGTACAGCGTACGGCATACCAGACGAAGTCACACTCGCCGGGATCCAAACGGCCGCGCGACTAGAAGGCATGCTCACCGATCCTGTTTATGAAGGCAAATCCGTAGCAGGCCTGATTGGCATGGCGCAGGCCGGCGAGTTCGACAAAGGTTCAAAAGTTCTTTATGCACATCTCGGCGGTTCACCCGCTCTCGACGCCTATCACTCGGCATTCAAGTAACGCAAACCCTCTCGCGTAGACGCCACACCAACAGGGTTTTTTTTAAAGATCTACTTCTTCCAACCGTCAACATCCCACTCGCCGCCGAGGATCCGATTTATGCGGATACAGTTACCTTCCGGATCGAGTATTACCGCCTGGTACCAGTTGTAGTAGGTCTTGTACGGTTCTTTGATCAGTGTTGCACCCCGACGTTTCGCCTTAGTCACAAGTTCGTCCACTTTTTTCTTTGAATTAACCTCTAAGTTCAGCAGAAATTTTACTCCGTCCTGATTGGCATGGTCACCTAAACCCAGGAGTTCATATGCGTCCAAAGAGTTGAATCCAATAAAAGATTTCGAGGTGCGCACGCCTCTGAATATACCCGTGCGCACTGTCTTGTCTTCCTCGTACCCGAAAACATCCATGTAAAATTTCGACAGCTTTCTGATGTCTTTAGTGAAGATGTTAATGTATGAGAGTTTAGTCTTCGATCATTCCCCTGGGGCTCTTGAAGCGCCGTAACAGACGGCGACGAATACGTTTCTATCCACGGCGATCCCACATCCAAATCCCAAAGGAGGCGTTCAGGACAAGATACGCAAGGTAAAAGACTCTGAATCTTAGCCAAGCACCGCCATAAGCCCGAAATTTCAGCGATCGGCATGCGGTTCGATTTTTGCGAGGTACTCCAGCACTCGGTCGAGCGACTCAACGTCGCCAAACTTAGAATCGATATCGAACAGATTCCACTCGGTCACGCCAGGCACGCGATCACCCACACCTTCCCGAACGATGTTCGGCCGAAATCCTTCAGCGATC
>DPMX01000063.1 GCA_003540955.1 Gammaproteobacteria bacterium | reverse complement strand
GACGAACTACTTTCGGATGACGAATTACTCATTGGTGACGATCTTGGCGAGCCAATCTCAAATAACAAAGATCTTCAGCCTAGCGATGGAGGCGTAGAAGATAGCGCGGCAGCCGCGCACCTCGCTTTATTCGCCGAGAGCCGATACCCATCCGCAAATACCTGCAAAACATGTCATCCACGTCATTACGAAGAATGGTCAGTGTCATCACATGCATATGCGCAACTCAGCCCTGTGTATATGGCAATGCAGCGAACTATAAACTCTTTGACTAGCAGTACAAATGGCGACTTTTGCATTAGATGCCACAATCAGGTGGGCATGAATATGGGAGAGTCTATTTTCGCTTCAAATCTCGATCGACACCCTACTTCAAGGGAAGGGATCACTTGCGTGGTTTGTCATAGAGTAGATAAGGAGTATGGGAAAGTCTCAGGTCGTGTCGCCTTGGTGGAAGGGGGCCTGTTAGAGAAGGTGTTTGGCCCCACTGGTAATACCGAGTTAGAAAGAGTGCTAGAAAACAAGCACGAATACCGTGTGGTGACAGGCGCCGATGAATCAGGGCGAAAAATCCACACGGAGGTCGGTAGATTCCCGCAGATTTCAACATCTGCTTTTTGCGGAACCTGTCACGACGTGAATCTATATAACGGCTTTCGATTAGAAGAAGCGTTCTCAGAATACAAAAATTCTCCTGCTGCAGCTGAAAATATAAGCTGTCAAGACTGCCACATGGGTAAAACACAAGGCGTAGTTTCTGGCTACGATCATGGTCCTGCTGCGATTGTAGGAGAAGCCGAAACACTACCCAGAAAGTTAACAAATCATTTTTTCGCAGGCCCTGATTACTCGATCGTCCACCCCGGAATGTTCCCACATAATTCCGATGCCGCAGCGCTAGCTACCTTAAGAGAGTGGCTACAATTCGATTACAAATCCGGTTGGGGTACAGACGAGTTTGAGGACTCGGTCGGGGAAGACTATGCGTTCCCTTCAGTTTGGAGTTCAATAGATGATCGTTACGATGCTCGCGCCATTTTGGAGCAACAGTTCAAGTTATTGGAGTGGGCACGTCAAAAGCGGCTCGAAGTACTTAGGGCCGGCTATAAACTAGGAGACATAGTACCTTCCTCTAAGGGCAAAAACGATCTTCGTTTCAAAGTTCAGGTGACTAATGGTACCAACGGGCATAACGTGCCTACTGGCTTCGACGCCGAACGCCTAGTCTGGTTGCAACTGGAAGTCCATGCACCAGACGGCGAGATCATATTTAAATCTGGAGATTTAGATCCAAATGGTGATGTGCGCGATAGCCACTCACTGTATGTTCACAATGGCGAACTCCCTCTCGATGACCAGTTGTTCACACTTCAATCCCGGTTCTTAACGCGAAACGTTCGCGGCGGAGAGAGGGAACAGGTTCTCGCAGTCAATACGTCGGTTGACCCGTTACCTTTCGTACGGCCATTTACAAGGTCGGTTGTACTGACGGGGCAACCCGCGGGCGCTCGGAAACACCGTCAAACAATCCCCCCGCTAGCTAGCCGTTGGCAACAGTACACCGTGCCGAAAAAAAACCTCAGGGGTGACGGTGATTATCAACTGGTCGTACGTCTAATGTCAGCCATGGTTCCGGTGAACTTGATAGACGCCATCAAGGGCGGCGGGTTCGATTACGGTATGTCGCCCCGTTCGGTTGCTGATGCGGTTGTCGCCGGCCACCAGGTGATCTGGGAAAAGCGCGCCACCTTGAAAATTGGCCCCCACGCTCTCCAGGTTACAGACCATCATTCTGGGTCCACGGAACCGACTGGCGAATCTCCACCTACCTAATAACCGAGCTCAGGAAAGCGACTTTCGAGATAATACTTAAGTGTTGCGCATCATAAATACCAGTGCGGCGACGACAAACTCTTTGAGCTTGTGGGTTAGTCTTGCCGTGCTGATACTTTTAGCGTTAGTTAATACGGTCGTTCTCGCCGCAGGCAGCAAGGAGAGTCGCCTGTCTGACGAAGCATTCCCTTATTTAACTGACGACCAACTGACGCCGCGCACTCCACCCTTGCTCGAGTTGGGAGATCCGTTTCTCGGCGAAGGGAACTTGAAGCCCGGTTTCGAAATATTAACTGGGGCAGTATGGCAACCGCGTTTTTGGGTATACGGAACCTTTAGAAGCGCTCTGAGTACGCATAAGCTCGGAAACAATAGTCGATCTGGAGAGTGGGCTAATCGGCTAGATCTATTTGGAAATCTTCAGCTGACAGGGACAGAGCGACTACTTATTGGGGTCCAACCGCTCCATCGGGATGGCAATTTCTCCGGCCACGTATTTACGCCAGATTCCGAGGACGGCTGGAACGACAATTCCAACTTTCGAATTAGAGCGTTGTTTTTTGAGGGTGACATTTCGGAAATTTTCCCTCGGTGGGACCTGCTTGATAGTACCCCCAATGACATCGGTTTCTCGGTTGGGCGGCAGGACATCGTATTCCAGGACGGCATGCTTATCAGTGACAACCTCGACGGTGTTGGGGTAACACGAAATAGCGTGCGTTTTCAGGGCGTACCATGGCTGATAAATCTCCGGTCTACTTTCTTCTTCGGGTGGAACGAAGTCCATCGAGACAATAATGTTGAGGATAGGTCAGCCGAGATTTACGGCATTTTTACTGCAATAGATACTTTGAAAAGTACTATTAACCTTGATTTAGCTTACGTGGACTCGGGCGAGTCGGCGCGAGATGATGTCCTGTCAATCGGACTAGATGCCATTCAGCGCATTGGCAAATTCAGCACTACTTTCCGGCTATTGGGATCTTTCGCGACGCATTCAGAGACGCCCTCGGCGGGAGACGGGGCGCTTTTGTTTGGGGATATTAACTGGACACCGGCATACACAAACGATATAGCCTACGTGACATTCTTTGCTGGTTTTGATCGTTACACGTCAGCGGCTCGTGACCCATTAGCGGGTGGACCACTTGGGCGTGTAGGTCTGCTATTCTCCGCCCGTGGTCTTGGTTCGTTTCCAGCCCCGCTAAGCAATAGAGCCGGCGATGCATATGGCGGTGCCGTAGGGTATCAATTCCAGATGGCGGAAACTCGACGCCAACTCACTTTTGAAGCTGGCGTCCGAAAGGACGATAACAATAATGGCACAGACAGCGTTGGAATTGCAGGTAGACTGCAACAAGCATTTGGCAGACGAACGGTGTTTACTATAGAAGCGTTCGGGACTGCACACGAGAACAACCAGCCTGGCGCCGGAATACGGACCGAAATTTTATTAAAACTGTAGTACTTTCGGCCAAGGTCGCAACGTAAATGTTGTCCGACTCTGTAAGAGAAAGTTAAATGATTTCAACTTTGACACAAGCCTTTGGTATCGCGATCGTGCTTCTTGCACTCGGCCAGCTATTCGCAATTATAAAAGAAATGATGATCTCGTTGGCGGCAGCGAAACAACAGACGGAATTAGAACTTGCTGTACTCAAACTAAAGGTGGAAGAACACACCCTCCGTCTTCAGGGGAAGCGCGAAAAATTAGCCGCTGGTTGGTCAGGTATAAGGAAATTCACAGTCGCGAAACGGGTCGATGAAGGAGGAGAAATATGCTCGTTCTACCTCAAGCCCCACGACGGTAGACCGATCCCTTCTTTCGATTCGGGGCAATATTTGACCTTCGAGTTAAAGGTTCCCGGAAAGGGCAAACCGGTCACACGATGTTACTCGCTTTCTGACTCGGCATTAAACGACGACCATTACCGGGTATCTATAAAGCGCGCGGGTGCGCCGCCAACGAATCCTGACGCCCCTCCCGGGGTCGCATCTGATCATTTCCATCAACGAATCAACGAGGGCGATATCGTTGATGTGAAAGCACCCGCTGGTAATTTTTGCCTCGACCTTTCCAAAACAAACCCCATCGTCCTAATTGGGGGTGGCGTCGGGGTGACACCAATGTTAAGTATGCTCAACACGCTGGTCGACAGCGGGTCAAGGCGCGAAGTCTGGTTTTTCTATGGGGTACGGCACGGCAACGAACAAATAATGAAAGCACACCTCAGTGGCCTCGCTGCCCAATATGACAACTTAAGACTATGTATTTGCTATAGTGAACCTAGAGAGGAAGAGCAGGAAGGCGTCGACTACACATACGGAGAACGTGTCAGCGTTGACCTCTTCAAACGGGTACTACCAGCAAATAATTTTGAATTCTATATATGCGGCCCCCCACCTATGATGGAATCTATAACAGACGGCCTAAAGGAATGGGGTGTGCCTGAAGGGGATATTTATTTCGAAGCTTTCGGACCCGCAAGTGTTAAGAAAAAAGCATCGAAAGACGTTGACGAAAAAGGGCAAACTTACGAAATCGCGTTTGATAGGTCCGGGAAAAAAGTCGTATGGAACGACTCGACAACTTCGATTCTGGAATTAGCGGAGGATAGCGACGTAATAATGGACTTTGGCTGCAGGGCCGGCAGTTGCGGTTCATGCGTCGTCGCCATCAAGTCGGGCTCAGTGGATTATATCAGTGCACCAAGCGCCTCTACCGACGGCGGCACTTGTCTGTCCTGCCTCGCTATTCCTAAGTCTGATTTAGTCCTAGACGCATGAAGGCGTTATTGAGTACAGGCCTTCGGAAAAATACACCTTGCGGCTCCAATCCCGTGGTCTAGAAGCAGGGTTATGGTGCAAAATTTGAAGAAAAGTATGGGGAGGATTTTCATGTATAGAGGTATTTGCACTGCAATATTAGTGATCATTAGCCTCGGCGGGGAGGCCTATGCCGACTTGAGAATGAACCCTGATCACATTAAAGGCCCCGATGCTTGCGGCGAGTGCCACAAAAAATCTGTTGAATCCTGGAAACAAAGCCATCACGCAAAAAGTTTTAAAACCCTACCTCGAAGTGAAAACGCGCGGGACATTGCCAAAAAAATGGGGCTGAAACGTATCAAAGCGGACAGCGACTGCCTGACTTGTCATTTCACCTCGGCTATGGTTGAGGAAAAGGTTAAACCGATTGCAGGCATCTCGTGCGAATCGTGTCATGGTGCCGGGGCCGAATGGATCGACGTACACAGCGATTTCGGTGGAAAAGACGTCAAGGCGGAAAACGAAGATCCCGCTCATAAAGTCGAGCGCTATTCCAAATCTGAAGCGGTCGGGATGATCAGGCCATCGAACATGTATGCCCTTGCTGAAAACTGCTATCAGTGCCACACCGTTCCAAACGAAAAGCTTGTGAATGTTGGAGGACACACAGCCGGAAGCGCGTTTGAACTTGTGCGTTGGAGTCAGGGTGAAGTTAGGCACAACCTTTGGTATACCGATGCGAACGAGGGGGCATCCATTGAGCGCCGTCGCATGATGTTTATAGTAGGCAAAGCTCTTGACCTTGAGTACGCGCTTAGGGGGGTAGCCAAGGCCACTGAACCGAAGAAATACGCGAAGGCGATGGCTAAACGGGCTGCTACTGCAAGAAAACAAATCGCCGCGATTGCAAAGAGAATTCAATCACCAGAAATTGATCAAATCGTTGAGATTAGCTCCGGCGTAAAACTAAAACTTAATAATGAAGAGGCACTGTCTGCTGCGGCACTTGCAGTCTCTAACGCTACCAGGGCGCTTGCGAAACGCTACGATGGTAGTGAATTCGGAGGAATAGATGGAGCCCTTCCTACCGAGGACAAATATAAAGGTTTAGTTACCCCATAGCGATCAATTCGATGAGCGAACTGGCCCAACAAGTTAATCCTCGCTCGTCGCAACCCCAGCGTTGGGATGCGCCCTTCAGCGTCGAAATGACAACCGATACTGTTGCCCGGATCATGCAATATCCACCTTTTAGTGAGATGGACCCTTTAGGCTTTCCGCCACGCTTACCTCTGCAAGGCATCCTTAAAAATGATTCGCGAATCCGGCGGTATAAACCGGGGGATATCGTCGTTCGAGAAGGAGAGCATGGCACCTCAGCGTTCGTCATACTTTCCGGAAGTGTTCGAGTAGACACAGGTCCCAATATTTCTACAGCAACCCCTACCGGATCGAGGAGTTACCCAAACAAGGTGATCAATACTTTTCGAAGTTGGTGGCAAAAAACAGACTACCCCGAGTATCGCGCAAAAGTCAGGGCAACAGAGAACGACGTTTTGGGGCTGAGGGGTTTCGACTCCGAAGCACGGGTGTTTTTTAAAGATGTTGAATCTGCTTTTAAGGGGCGGACGACCATCGAACTACATTCTGGCGAAATGTTTGGCGAAATTGCATCTTTGAGCCGATCGGAGCGGACAACGACGGTATTTGCCGGTGGTGAAGCTGAGTTGCTTGAGATACGTTGGCAGGGGCTTCGAGACATGCGGAAATGGGCGAAAACTTTCCGTGAACGCGTGGACAAACTTTACCGAAAAAATAGACTACAAACACAGTTGAAAAGAGGTCCGATTTTTTCCCATCTATCTGAAGAATCACTTACCCAACTTACATCGATTATCGAATTCGAATCCTATGGGGATTTTGATTGGTACATAACGTATAGAGATAAAAACGTGTTGCCCCCTACTGAGCTCATAAACAGTGAACCTCTCATTGTGTCGGAAGGGGATTACCCAGATAGCCTAATTTTAATTAGTTCCGGTTTCGCAAGATTGAGTACTGTCGAAAATCACGGGCACCGAACAATGGGATATCTAGGGCAAGGAAGCGTTTATGGCCTCGAAGAACTCGCGTCAAATTGGGCGGGTTCACCTTTCCAGCCTCTACAGAGTACACTTCGCGCGATTGGCTACGCCGATATATTACGTGTCCCTGCCAAAGCCGTAGAAGATCTCATACTCTCAGAAATGTCTGATATCGAATTACAAACTCTTGTAACAAAATCTGCAGCGGCGACGAACACAAAAAGCGAAGGCTCAGAAACCGGCATAGAACCGGGAATGATGGAGTTCCTAGTCGAACGTCGCTATATGAACGGTACCGCAACAATGGTTATTGACCTTGATAGGTGTGTCAGGTGCGACGAGTGCGTAAACGCTTGCGCAGTGTCACATAACAACAACCCAAGGTTTAATCGGCACGGTCATCGGCATAATCACTACATGGTTGCGAATGCATGTATGCACTGCGCGGATCCGGTTTGCTTAATCGGTTGCCCGACGGGGGCGATCGGACGACTACCGCCAACTGGCGAGATTGTCATCGACGATGTTACATGTATTGGTTGTTCAACCTGTGCTGACGCATGCCCCTACGACAATATTCGCATGGTAGAAATCCGGAATCTAAACGGGGAAATGATAGTGGACCAGGACACTAACTTACCTATTCAGAAAGCGACTAAATGTGACTTGTGTGAAGGCCTACTTGGAGGACCTGCTTGCCAGCGCGCATGCCCCCATGACGCACTTACCCGGGTTGATATGGGCGAGTTACCTAAACTGGCAGCATGGCTAGATCGGTAAAGTCTATCTACGGCAACGATCGCGCTGAATTAGATAAAAGAGAAGATAAGGGGTTTAAGAAGCATGATAGTTCAGGTTGGAAGACGGTCACATACCTTGTCCGCGCATATACGAACCCACAAACCTCTCGGCATCGTGTCGGCTGAAGGTTAATCTAGTCTTAGCAAATAACGCTCTCCGGATACTGAGCATGCGGGCCTTCACAATTCGTCGATGCCGCAACTTGTTATTGACGGCCATTGGATGCCTATTCGCCTACGAAGCCGTAAATGCAGCAAAAATCGCTTTTTTCAAGCATCAGTTTTTCTCTGGTTGGCTTCTACTCTCTATTGTCGCTTTTCTCGCCCTATATAATTTGAGAAAAAGATTTGTAACTATCCCACTAGGGAGCAACGCAACCTGGCTCCAGCTCCACATTTATGTTGGTCTCACGAGTGTATTCGTCTTTTTTCTTCATTTGGATTGGGAGTTCCCAAAGGGTTATCTAGAGGTTAGCTTAGCTTGTCTTTTTATTCTGGTTGCGTCGAGCGGGGCGCTCGGGATTTACTTATCAAGACGTCTACCAAAATTTTTAACTCGTAGGGGCGAAGAAGTAATTTTCGAGCGAATTCCTTACTATATCGGTGAGCTAAAACGAGAGGCAGAAACTCTCGTTTTAGAAGCTGCTGAATTAGCAGAATCCACGACATTGCCGGACCACTACCGCATCCATCTCGGGTTTTTCTTCTCCAAACCGAGGCATTTTTTCTCTCATTTACTTCTATCCCGTCGACCACTCTATGGGATCCTGACAAAACTGGAATCCATCGAACGTTATTTAAACCCAGATGAACTAGAGGCTAGTAGAAAACTGCGACTTATCGTTGAAAAAAAAGACGAGCTAGATTTTCACTTCGCGCTTCAGTACGCACTTAAAGCATGGTTGTTTATTCATATCCCGACTACGTTCGTGATGCTTTTATTAACAGTGCTGCATTTGGTTGTTGCCTATTCTTTTAGTAAACCACTGGGATGAAATTTCGTTTACAAAAATTTGGTCACCGGGACAGCCCCTACCAGCGTCCAAACCAACGGTGGTTGTGTGGACGTACAGCCGACGGCAAACCTTGTCAGATCGGGCCAAATAAAAACGGGAAATGCCGCGCGACTCTCGAATGCAAACCGCATCGCAAAGACGATCGATGGTTTTGTACTCGAACACATAGCTCTGGTGGAAGTTGCGATGCGGGGCCGCTTCCGGATGGAACATGTAGAAGGACATTACCTCCTTGCAAACCGATCCGTAGCTGGCGCGCGAAACGATTACTCTTCACGCGATGGATAATGGCACTTACAGTCGGACTAGTCACAGTGCTCCTTTCCGGGGAGAAAGCAAGCACCTTCGTCGATCCAGGTTCAATGAGCACGATGCATGCGGAGATTAACGAATGCTCCGCGTGTCACGTTGCGTCTGAGCACCTTATCTCTGCGTGGTTAGAGCCATTGCTGGGAGACGGCTATGGCGAGAATAATAATGGAAAATGTCTGACTTGCCACGAGTTAGGCAACGAGAACCACAGTCCTCATAACTTGGGCTCGCGCCACTTATCTTACTTGAAAAGTAATGCTGCCCGTCCGCGCAATCCAACCTCTACGTTAAGTGTTGTCAATGCACGATTTTGGGCACAGAACACTGAACCGCAAGACCTCGAGTGCGCTATTTGTCATAACGAACATCAAGGCCCAGGCTATGATATCTCGAATTTAAGCAATCAACAGTGTGCCTCCTGCCATACGTATTCATTCGACAATTTTCATTCTAGCCATCCTCAATTCACGCACTACCCCTATTCTCGACGCACAAGAATTCAATTCAATCACATCAGCCATCTCGGTAAGCACTTTCTCGAACAAGAATATTCCGGCGTCGCACCCGAGCGATGTCAGACCTGCCACGTGTTAGGCGAAAATGGACAATACATGCAAACGAACTCATATGAGATGATTTGCTCCGATTGCCATAGCGCACAGATTTCTGGAAAGGCACGTGCTAGCTCGAAAGGTATTGCAATGTTCAACGTGCCCGGAGTGGATATTGAGACCCTTGAAGGCTCCGGTTTGGATATTGGGGAATGGCCGGAATACGCAGACGAAACCCTTACGCCCTTCATGGAACTACTACTTGGGATAAATGAAGAATTTCACGCTACCGCGGAAATAATCGATGGTTTGGATCTTCTTGATTTAGGTGATGCTAGCGACCAACAATTGCTCCAGGTGCAGCGTTTTGCCTGGGCGGTCAAAACTTTGATTCACGACATCACCCTCGGTGGCACCCTTTATCTGCAAAAAAGCCTAAGGTCTGCTTTGGGTTCAGATTTCGAAGACGAAGAGCAGAATGCACTGGTCGGTAATCTGTCGCCGGCTACCATGAAGGATGTCCAAGAAGAGTGGTTCCCTAATTTAGTAGAAGAAATTATCGCGCATAGGCGCGGTGAACGCCCCTTCAAGAGGACAACCGTACTATCTCCCGAAGCAGAAGTAGACACGTTTAACTCAGCGAGACAGGGGAGCAGTGCGATTGCGGTCGGCAAGGATGAAGAGATTATCTTCGATGAGGACGAAGAAATCGCCTTCGATGAGGACGAAGAAATTGTCTTCGATGAGGACGAAGAAATTATCTTC
>DPMX01000005.1:9401-11426 GCA_003540955.1 Gammaproteobacteria bacterium | reverse complement strand
CAGGTGCTTCCTCTGCCGCAGGCTGCTTCTCTGAAAGCATGGCTGCTTCAACCGCAGCCTTTTCATCACGACGGCGCTGTGACTCTTTCTCTCGCTCTTTTTCTTCCTCAACCGCAATTGCCATCGGGGATATATCTGTAATGGCTTCCTTACGACCTATGACGAGATTCCTGATTACAGCATCATTGAACTTGAATGCCTCGGTGATCTCATTCATGACATCGTGGCCACATTCCACATTCATCATGACATAGTGGGCTTTATGAATTTTGTTAATGGGATGAGCCAACTGACGCCTGCCCCAGTCTTCTTTGCGATGAACAGCACCGCCGGAGCCGGTCACCATGCCTTCATAGCGCTCGACCATGGCTGGTACCTGCTCACTCTGGTCCGGATGAACCAGAAATACGATTTCGTAATGCCTCAATTTGTTCTCCCTTCGGATTAAAGCTTCCCGGGATTCGCCGGTGAAGCAAGGAGGTGTCCCATCAATAAAGTTGGGAGCCGCATGCTAACGGACGAAACTCATAGAATCAAGCACTTATACGTTTCGTTGTCGCACTGTCTCGTACAGAACAATGCCGGTGGCAACAGAGACATTTAAGCTTGATACGCTACCCAACATTGGCAAGCTCACCAGTTGATCACAGCGCTTTTCTATATGCTTGCGCAAACCTGAGTACTCCTCCCCCATCACAATGGCGAGTGACGGGGTCAGGTCGCAGTCATAGACCGTTTTTCCGGCGCTACCCGAGGTGCCAATAACTGCAACACCATATTCTTTTATCCAGTTGATAACTTTGCCGGTATTGGTCACAGGAACAAAAGGAATCGTTTCAGCGGCACCAGCCGCCACTTTGCTCACAGCGGGCCCTAAACCGGCAGCCCCATGGCGTGGCACAATCACAGCATCAACACCGGCAGCATCTGCCGTCCTCAGGCAAGCACCAAGGTTTTGGGGATCCTGGATATTGTCAAGAATCAAAAGCAGTAGTTTCTTTTCAGCTGTCAACGAATCTTCAACTAAACTGCGCAAATCTCCCTCATCCATAAGTTTACCCCGACGAATTTCTGCCACCACGCCCTGGTGCCGCCCTTCGCCGCAAATCTGTTGGAGCCTGGCACGGTTTGCTGACTGAATTTCAATACCTTGCTGCTTGGCCTTGGCGATAACAACCTCCAGCCGTGCATTAGGAGTCCGGTACTCCGTATAGAGCCTCAACACCTTTGTTTCGCGCTGGATTAACAACTGCTCTACCGGCCGAAGCCCCGTGACATATTTGGCTTTACTCATAGCTTTTACTTACGGCCCCGCTTTTGATGTTGTCCGGCAAGATTAAAATCAATTCGTTTAGTTTCCATATCAACCCTCGCCACAACAATATCAACGACATCACCAAGCCTATAACGTTTGCCGCTTCGTTCTCCAATCAATGAATAACTGGCGGTATCGAAATGATAATAATCATTAGCCAGACTCGTCACATGCACCAGCCCCTCTATCTGAAGCTCCGGAATCTGCACAAACGCACCAAACCCTGTCACACCAGTAATGACACCCGGGTATTCTTCACCAAGCCTGGTCTCCATATATTGGCATTTGAGCCACGCCTCTACTTCACGGGTGGCATCTTCAGCGCGTTTTTCATGAGCTGAGGTGATCTCTCCCAACCGCGCCATTTGCTCGCCCTTATACCCATAACTTTTCGGTTTTCCGCCTCTCACAATGTGGCGAATAGCGCGATGCACCAATAGATCAGGGTAACGCCGGATCGGTGAGGTGAAATGTGCATACGCATCGAGTGCCAATCCAAAATGACCGATGTTCTTGGGCGTATATACAGCATGCGACATAGTTCTCAGCATGGCCATTGAAATCGCTGCCGCATCCGGTCGATCAGCGACCTGTTCTGTCATTTTGGCAAAGTCCCGAGGCTGCACATGCTCCGAATGTGGCACCTTGATTCCGAGGCTTGTAAGGTATAGTCGGATTTCGTCAAATCGATCAGGGTCGGGCTTGGCATG
>DPMX01000005.1:0-9117 GCA_003540955.1 Gammaproteobacteria bacterium | reverse complement strand
TGGCATGCACCCGGTAAAGCCCGGGAATCCTGTTCTTGCGAATATACTTGGCTGCCTGGACATTAGCCGCAATCATGCACTCCTCAATCAGGCGATGCGCATCATTACGAAGGCCGGCACTAATACTTTTCACCGCCCCGTCCTTTCCCATGTGAATCCGCGCTTGCGGAATATCGAGCTCCACAGCACCGCGACGACGCCGGTTATTAGCAAATAACCTGTAGAGTGCATGCAGGTGCCTAAGGTTTTTTTGCACACCTGCAGATACAGAAATCTTTTTGTGGCCAGACAAGAAATCACTGACCTGCTGGTACGTGAGCCGAGCCTTTGACCTCATAACCGCCTCATAGAATTTGGCGCGGGATACCTTCCCGTCTTTACCGACCCGCATCTCACAGACCATGCACAACCGATCAACATCCGGATTTAATGAGCAAAGTCCATTTGACAGCACTCTTGGTAACATCGGCACTACCCTGTCCGGAAAATACACCGAAGTACTGCGCCTTTTGGCTTCCTTGTCGAGCGGACTACCGTCGTCAACGTAATGCCCCACATCAGCAATGGCCACAATCAAACGAAATCCCTTACCAGAGGGTTCCGCATAAACCGCATCATCAAAATCTCGTGCATCAGCCCCATCGATCGTCATCAGGTCAATATCACGAAGGTCAATGCGCCCTTTTTTTGCTGCCTCTGGTACCTCTTCACCAAATGCCTTGATTTGCTTACTCACAGCCTGAGGCCAGTCCGTCGGGATTCCATGCGCATGAATCGCAATATCCGTGGCAATGCCCTTTTCACCCGGCCTGCCAATCACCTGCACTATTTCACCGGTTGCCTGCTCAACATGGGTCGGATAATCAAGAATACGGGCGACGGCTATATCACCATGTTTTGCCTTTCCGGCAGAGCCCTTGGCAATAAGGATACGATGCGCGATCTTTGGGTTATCGGGAATGAGTATCCCGATACCCCGCTCACGAATAAATTGTCCTGCCACCTCTGTAACAGTTCGCTCGAGCACCTCAACCAGGCGCCCCTCCTGGCGGCCCCGGCGATCTTTTCCGATAATACGTATCGCCACGCGATCACCATGGAAGATTGAGCGCATCTGCGTCGCCGACAGGTAAACATCATCAGCATCACTATCTGGCCGCACAAAGCCAAAACCATCGGCGTGCCCTATCGCTGTTCCTGCAATAAGGTCCAGCTTAGCCACCAGGCAGAACTCACCACGACGATTTTTAATGAGTTGCCCGCCGCGGACCATTTTTTTCAGCTGGTCGGCAAGTTTGGAGCGGTTCCTATCTCCACGCACACCAAAAGCATCCTGCAAGGCTCCCATGGCGAGGGGCCTGCCGCTTTTGGTAATAAACTCGATCAGCTCTTTACGGCCCGGGATCGGATGTTTGTAGGTTTTACGGGTTTTAGGTTTAGGTTTTCTACTACGTTTTGACAAAATAATTAGTTCCAGTGAATCTATGTATGGGTGAGGTCAAAATTGACAGCTTAAGGAAGCTTTGAGTACAGTGCGCCACCCGCGAAACAACAAACATTGTACGTGGATTGCACCGTGCCGAGGTGGCGGAATTGGTAGACGCGCTAGCTTCAGGTGCTAGTGGGGGTAACCCCGTGGAGGTTCAAGTCCTCTTCTCGGCACCATGTGCCTAGGTGTCTGTTCGCTGAACTTACTTCATCGGGTGCAATTTTAAATGCTTAATGGCACTTTGACTCGGCTAATTCATTGCGAGCATCGCACGAGAGCCGTGCACAGACGAAGTGTCGATTGTTGAGAGGGTTATTATAAGCGCCAGCGCACGGGGATGCACGAGGTTCTTGGCCAACATCAGTCAACCTAATACCGAAATTCTAAGAAGCGGTGCTTTACTAGGGTAAACGGCCTATTCGAAAATTCCATGGAGATACCAGTTCTTATCCCCAGAAAGTTCCCGATAAATCCATAATCGTGCACCGCTTGGGTTAGCCGCAACAAAATAATCTCGTTCAACCGGCTTACCGTCCCACCATCCTGTCTCAATACGTTCACGCTCTTCTAGAAGGCGCAATCGACCATTGATATTTAACTTTCCTTGTCGCGTGCGTAGGCGTATTGGCCGACGCATCAACCACAGTGGCCTTTCTGCTACATCAGATGTGAAATTATCGGAAGTGCGCACGGCCATATTGCTCTGCGAGTGTACATTCGACCAGCGCCACGCATATTCTGGACGATGATCAGAAACGCATTCGAGGCCTTTTACGGCTTGCTTACCCAAGCGGGCGCGCAGTCGATCGAGAAAGCTAGGCCAATCCTCACTAGTTCTTTCTCGCCCCCGCTTAAATAAATCCCCATCATAGTCATCTATTCTAGGACAGATCTCGTTGACACATAAGGCGATTTGGTTAATTTTCCCGGTGAACTGAATGTGGCTCAGCTGCTCGCGCAGCAATAGCGCAAAATGTGCTTGGTTACTACTGGGCTGAGTCAAGTCGGTTTGGAAATGAACAGCATGACCATCTGTGTAGTTCAACGACCATCGCAACCGTCGTGTTTCAGATGCACAAGCACGTAGGTAGCCCGACAGTTCATGTAACAAACGCTCTCCAGCCACACTCAAAGATTGCGCATTAGTGGTTTCCCATGGCAGCTCGAGATCACTTTGAAAAACTTTAGGCAACTCAAACCGCACTCTCGGATCAGGCGATCGCCCAATCAAGCGAGAAAAAATATCGACAACTTTGGGCGAAATACGACGCGCAAATCCACCACGGGGAAGACGTAAGCAATCGCCTATTGAACGCGCACCAATACTATTCAACACGGTCAATTGTTTGGGTTCAAGAGGTAAAACATCTAGCGGTAAACAACCAAGCGCACTAGGTAACTCCTCCTTGGATAAAATCATCTGCTGTCGTCCGGCACGAGCGAGTGCGATTGCCGCTGTTGGCGTTGGTGCGATAGCAATTGAAGCTCTATATCCGAGATCACGTAAGCCACGGCGTACACGGTTACATAAAACGTTGACCCCGCCAAAGAGCTTGAGACTACCCTTGATCTCTAATAACAAACCGTCCGGTGATGTAGCACTAACGATAGGCGTAAACTGACAAGCCCATGCACAGAGTCGCTCAAGCACCTGCCGCTCGGCATGTTCATCACGCGATACAACTACTAGATCACCCAAAATCCTCGCCGCACCGAGCGGCATACCCACACGCACTCCAAGGCTCACTGCATGGTTGTTTGCCAGTACAATCTTTGGGCGCGTGTCCTGCCCCTCGACTAACACACAGGCACGCTGGTTACAGTTACCAGGAATCAAAATTTCTAATGAGAACTGCAATAGGTGTATCTGCAACCACAATTGTTCACATTCAACCTCACTGCGCGTACACGGAGTAGTGGTTGTGGGAATCGGTGCTCCTATCGAATGGGGCTCTCGTTGTGACTGGATAGGCTTAAGCTGTCCATCTAGCATTTTATTTTCCTCTATGAGTCTGTCGAACTTACGACTCCAATTGTTATAGATGTTCTTAAAGCTGAAGCTGGCAGCTACGGGCATTCACACCACCTTGAGCTTTTAGAATGCGTACCTCGACCGTGGCGTCTACACCGTTGACGAGTGATAAACGCAAAGCTGCGGGTGAAGCTTGAACAGCGTAGACCTCTGGTCGAAACATTACCCCCAAAGTCTGTCCTTGCTCACAAGCCAGCTGCAAGCGACGCAACCTCACATGTTGTGCCGTATCGATCCATGCCATTGCAACACCACAATCCATAAGACGTAGTGCCTGTTCGAACGCCCACAATATGTACTCGCTATCGGTCCGATGATCGTCATGGGGTTCAATAATGAGCATACGCTCGAGTACAACACCCGCTGCCTGCAATGCAGGGGCATAAGGAACATAAGGAGGGCAAACCCACACCACTTGTTGCATTTGTGTGAACCACGCGATGGTGGGTAACATTAACCGCAAAGCTCCAACTCCCTCCTGTTGGGTGAAGATCTCTGTCAGCGAATTCCGCTGCCAACCATTTTTTGGTAGCAGGCTGTCGAGCGCAGGGAAACCAGTGGGAATACCTTTAGATGAGGAGTTTACTCCCGCACGCCATATCTTTCCGTGACGTAATAAATGCTCTAGCCCACATGACTCATCAGGTTTTGGAGGCAGCTGTGGATTGGAAACATCTTGTGGCATCTTTTTTTATTCTTATACAAGGTGAAGTGTGTAGTCGTTATCTAAAAACAATCGAAAAGTCGAAGCGCTCTATAAATTCACTTCGTATGGTTTCTCAAAACACCCACGCCAAGACCTTCGATCACTAAAGCTTGGTGCCTCAGATCAATTTCAAGCGGATCTAATTCGGCATTTTCGGGTAGTAACCATACGCGACTCCCTTGCCGCTTGAGTCGCTTCACCGTTACCTCATCATCCAACCTAGCAACGACAATTTGACCGTTACTTGCCTCCGGTGTGGCATGTACGGCGAGCAAATCATTATCCAAGATCCCAACCTCGCACATGCTCATTCCTTTAACGCGTAGCAGATAATCTGCTCGCGGTTTGAACAAATCAGGATCAATTTGGTGTCGTGCTTCGATATGTTCGGTAGCAAGAATAGGATGGCCAGCGGCAACTTGCCCTACTACAGGCAACTTCAAACACTCCATATAGGCTTCCGTAAGGCGGATCCCACGTGAAGCACCAGGCAACAATTCGATTGCTCCTTTACGTGCTAAAGCCCGTAGATGATCCTCCGCTGCGTTGGCTGATCGAAAGCCCAAAACCTCGGCAATTTCCGCTCGAGTAGGTGGCAAGCCACTATCGACGATACTCGATTTAATGAGTTCTAGAACTTGCGTCTGGCGTACTGTCAGTTTGCTAGTCATATATATTAAGCTGTATTGATATACAGCTGTAATTATATACAGTAAAAATACTTTAGCAATAGGCGTTAGCCTGAGACTGAGATCTCGCTCCCAAGCTGGTAACTTACTATCAGTTATACTCGCGACCGCCGCAAATACCTACATGACCAAGAATGACGCCACTAACCCGCAAAATTCGCTATTCTCATTCAAGCCAATGTCCCTGGACCCCGGGCCATAGATACGGGCAGTATCTCACTAACGCTCCCTTCAGTCGGTTTAGCGTTGCGTTCGGCGTTAGCATTTACATTTCAATCCTATCTACAACTTGCGAGTAAGTAGTAACGCTGTGCAACAAAAAAAATCAAAGCAGACACCCGCAGAATTCCTCTACTCGTGCTACACACTCAGCATTCTCATGCTGGTCTACATCGTCAATTTTATCGATCGGCAGATCCTTGCTATTCTCAACGAAGAAATTAAAGGCGACCTCGGCCTGACCGATGCAGAGATGGGCTTCCTATACGGAACCGCCTTCGCTGTCTTCTACGCATTGTTCTGCATCCCGTTGGGCCGCCTGGCTGATGTTTGGGTAAGACGCACGTTGGTTGCCTACGCATGTGCCTTTTGGAGCCTCGCCACTGCGCTATCGGGCTTCGCACGGAACTTCTTTGAGCTAGGGACCGCACGGATCGCTGTCGGGATCGGGGAAGCAGCCACGGGACCCTGTGCATATTCCTTGCTTTCAGATTCATTTCTGCCGGCTCGACGCGCCACTGTAATCGCTATTTTGACCAGTGGTATATTTGTAGGGGCGGGTCTGGGGATGTTTATTGGCGGGCAGGTGGTGCAGCGGTGGAACGATGCTTTTCCCGCAGGTACCGCGCCGTTCGATTTCGCCGGATGGCAGATAGCTTTTTTCGTCATCGGGTTACCCGGCTTGCTGCTTGCAATTTGGGTCCGGACTCTGAAAGAGCCCCCACGTGGGGAAATGGACGGCATTACTTCAAAGCCAGAGCCTCATCCTTTTCGAGAATTTGGTGCCGAATTATATGCTGTCCTCCCAGGTCTTTCGGTTATAAATCTATATCAGCGCGGTGCTGACAGGAAAGTGCTGGCCGCTAACCTGTTGGTAATGACTGGGTTTGTCTTAGCGGCATGGTTATTGATAAAAACCTTGGGCAACCCAGCACAGTGGGTTGCGCTAGCGATCGGTTTCTACGCGACAATTTCCTGGGCTCAAGGCTTGGCGCTGCGTGACCGACCAACGGCGACTTTGATCCTTAAATCCCGTGCGTGGACGCTGTTCGTGCTTGGAACCTCAATGCTCGCTTTTTCGACCTACGGTCTAGCCTACTTCACCGCACCATTTTTTATCCGCTATCACGCCGTTCCGATTAGTGAATTGGGTTTCACGCTCGGTGGAATCACTGCAGCATTCGGATTTCTTGGAGTCACAACAGGCGGATTCCTGGCAGACTATTGGCGCGCCCGACACCCTTGCGGCCGTCTCTATGTCGCAGTCGGTGCTGCACTAGTGCCAATCCCCGTAGGACTATGGATGTTGTACACGGACTCAACCACTTTTGCATTCGCGCTTAACGCCGTAGTTGCATTCACCAGCGCAGCTTGGTTTGGTGTAGGGGGTTCTACCGTGACAGACCTCGTGCTGCCCCGCATGCGGGGCAGCGCTACCGCAGTTTATATACTGGCATTGACCTTGCTCGGGCAAGCGCTCGGACCATTTACCGTTGGCCTCGTGTCAGACCTAACCGGCGA
Source organism: Gammaproteobacteria bacterium (assembly GCA_003540955.1). Taxonomy (GTDB): domain Bacteria; phylum Pseudomonadota; class Gammaproteobacteria; genus UBA11873. Next base: position 2,461 of record DPMX01000005.1, on the reverse strand, counting down.
CTTACGTAACGGTCTATTTGTGGCAATTTGCGCAAACTTGGGTGCCGCGACATTAATAGTGCTAGCGGCACGTTACCTAGAGGAGGACGAACGTAGTCTGCGAGACCGCGCGCGTCGAGCCGGCGAGCCTTATATGTAATCTTTTGCGATCTTTTGTTTTAGCCTAATTTAGCTTGCCGATGAGCCTTACGATTGGATTCGACAATGCAACGCCAACCGAAATCAGGAGATATTATTAATGAAGGAAAAAGCCAATGACAAGAAGAGGCCTGTATCGCGTCGAAAATTTCTAGGCGGCTTCGCGGTGGGGGCAACACTACCGATCGCAATGCAACAAGCAGCAAACGCCGCCGTTGGAGTTTCCGGCTGGGACGCGATCACTGACGTCGTGGTTGTCGGTAGCGGCGCTGGTGCGCTGAGTGCGGCAGTTACCTCGAGTCAACTTGGAGAGAAAGTAGTAGTATTAGAAAAATCTACGGTCGCTGGCGGCACAACAGCAAAATCGACCGGCGGAATCTGGGCGCCGAACTCGCACCTCCTGCGTGCGCAGGGAATAGTCGATAAACGCGAGGACGCAATCCGTTATATGGTGCGTTTGTCTTTCCCGGACCATTACGATCCCGAACATCCGCAATTCGGCGCGACACCGTCGGGCTACGCTTTGATTGCAACCTTCTACGATGAAGTGGCGTCCACAGTTGAATCGCTGGTGAATCTCGGCGCTCTCAACGTAACAAACGTAATTGCGCCCCGAAACGTATTGATGCCCGATTACTTTGCGCATCTGCCCGAGTGTCGCGTAACCAAAGGCCGAATCATGTTCCCGATGAACGAGGATGGATCGTTCGGCGGCGGTGCAGCAATGATACGCGGTCTCGCGCGCGTAGCAAACATGCGTGGGGTGTCCATCGAACTGGGGCAGCGAGTAGGATCAGCAATAAAAGACTCCTCCGGTCGGGTGGTTGGAGTCATCGTACACGGTGAAGACGGGCGCACTCGCCGTATTGGAGCGCGCAAGGGTGTGGTATTTGCAACTGGCGGTTTTACTCATAATATTGAGATGTGTCAGCAGTTTCTTAAGGGACCAATTTATGGCGGCTGCGCTGCTCCTTCAGCAGAGGGAGATTTTGTAGGCATAGGTGCTGCGACCGGCGCGCGTCTCGGCAACATGCAAAACGCATGGTGGGTTCAGATTCCGCTGGAAGAATCTATCGCTGTACGCAGCGTTGCTACCGGTATTTGGTGCTTGCCCGGGGACAGTATGATCCAAGTAAACCGTTATGGTCGTCGCTTCGTCGATGAAAAGTTTGTATACAACGAGCGTACTCAGGCACACTTCGTATGGGACGCGATGAGCGGCACCTACCCAAATTTAATCTCGATCCTGATATACGACGAACGGACGTCGCGTGAGTATGCCGGCTTCCCCCCAGTGCCGCCTGAAAACCTCGCACCCAGTTATGCGATGCGCGCCGATACCCTTGAAGGGTTAGCCCAAGCCATCGACGAAAGGTTCTCTGCCCTTAGAAAGCACATCGGGTCACTGACACTGGATAAGCAGTTTGTGCCGAACTTGCACGAGAGCATCACACGTTTTAACGGGTTCGCGCGCAACGGCAAGGACGAAGAATTTGGACGTGGCTCCGTTCCGATCGACCGTTACTTTCATCAATATGGGCCACGTGCAGTAAGCAATCCGATGCCTGATCTCACGATGCATCCGATCTCCGACAGAGGGCCTTACTATGCGATTTTGATGGCACCAGGAACACTGGATACAAAAGGCGGACCACAAACAGATCCCCAAGCCCGGGTGTTAGACAACAAGGGACTAGCAATTCCTGGACTATACGGCGCTGGAAACTGTGTGGCCTCGCCCACAGGCCCAGGTTACTGGGGCGGTGGCTCGACACTCGGGCCAGCACTCACCTTTGGCCGAATAGCGGCACGCACTATACACACAGCTAATGCAGCAGAATTTTCCGGTTAGACCGTCACAGCCTCGATTCGTTCTGCACACTTCCAACTGATCGAACGCACAACAACACCGTTTTCTTCTATGGAAGACACCGCCCAGGATGCTAGCTCACCTGCATCTAAGCTACGGTAGGACGTAGCGGACTAAGCCCAGAAACGAACGCTCACATCGCGTCGATCAAGCGCTCACGCCGGTTGTTTACCCGTTGTTGGATCGGGTCTGCTGGCCGGCCAACCGGATTGCAATTCCATAATCGTCAAGATAGATTCGCCCCAATCGTACGGCAGATAAAGTCGCAAACACATCGAGATAATTGGCGGAGAGAGAGTCCGCCACTCTCACTACCGAGTGTTTCCTAGATCTCCTAAATATATATTTAAATCAACATTTTAAGAAGCTACTGCTTCCGGCTTGTTCCAGTGCATTCCTAATGCATCCCCCATAAAATGGGGGATAGAATGGGGGATACTATTGAGAGCCTGG
>DPMX01000185.1 GCA_003540955.1 Gammaproteobacteria bacterium | reverse complement strand
AACTGCACTGGCGGGAATACCAACCTCGCATAATGCATGCATCGCCTCATGCTTAGTATGAGTACTGGTCCACGCGCTGATTATTTCATTAAGTTCTTCATCATGTTCTTGACGTGCGGCCAAATCGATAAAGCGTGAGTCATCAATCAGTCCCGGCTGTTTAATAGTTTCGCAAAGTAACATCCAGTGTGGCTCAGTAACCACCATGATATAGATATAGTCGTTCGGACCGAATGGTTTACAGGGGAAGAGGTTGATTGTTGGGTCAAACTCATTACCGATTCTTGGGGCGACTTTTTGACCACCTTCGGCGCCTAGCGCAATCATCGTACGCATAAAGTAAGTTACTGATTCTTGCATCGACAATTCGATATGTTGTCCCGTACCTTCGCGAAGTTTCTGCGCGTAGGCTGCGCTAACTGCAAGCGCCATCTGCACCCCTGATCCGGAATCACCGAGCGTAGGACCGGGTCGCATCGGTGGTCCATCAGGCTCACCCGTTATTGACAAAGCCCCTGCCGCCGCCTGCGCGACCATGTCGAAGCATTTGTATTTGGCGTAGGGCCCGGTTAGTCCGAAACCTTTAATTTGCGCATAGATCACCTCCGGATGAACGGCTTTAATTGCGTCATAACCGATATCCAGTTTTTCGACCACCCCAGGTCCATAGTTCTCAATAAAAACGTCGAACTGAGGCACTAATTCTAATAACAAATCCCTCCCGCGTGGCTCAAGAAGATCAATTGCGACACTACGTTTGTTGCTATTCCAATTGATAAAGTACTCAGAATCTTGCCAATACCCACGACTCAACGAACGCCCGGGATCGCCGTCTCGTGGCGATTCTATCTTGACAACATCAGCACCAAGCCATGCCAATGCTTGTGTACAGGACGTGCCAGATTCCCACTGCGTAAGATCGAGCACTCGTAGTCCGGTAAGCGCAGCCATTTTTTTCTTATCCCCTTTTCTACTCAGTCTACAACGCGACTCAGTGAACGTGAGGCAAGCGTATCAGACTATGATGAAATCGCTAGCCAATTTCCTCGATTTATATAGAAACCTCAAACTTCGCGATTCGATCATCCATAGCGGCTTCGGGCGATAGATCTTTTTCCTTGCATACAATTCACCACTTTTGTGAGCGTGACCTATAATACCTTCCCTAGTTCCTCCAAGATAATTAGCCTAGTCGCAAATCACCTCAATTACTGAGCAGGTTTAATTGCATCAAATTGTGATTACACTGTTGCGGTATGTATCGCTTTAAGGAAGACAGCATTATGTTCCGATTCGCCGTCACAATATCCTTGCTTTCGCTTTTTTTTACCGCCGGTGAAGCAAACGAATTAAAGGCCGCCATAAAATCAGATTACGATGCTTATTTGGCTCAACTTTTCGATTACTTTCATCAAAATCCGGAGTTATCGCTCCTTGAAATTGAAACAGCTGCACGAATGGCGACTGAATTACGGGCCACCGGGTTTGATGTTGCGGAAAACATCGGTGGCACAGGACTCGTTGCAATTTTAAAAAACGGAGATGGTCCGCTCGTGATGATGCGCGCAGACATGGACGGGTTGCCAATCGAAGAAAAATCTGGATTGTCGAATGCTTCAACAAAGCAACAGAAGAGTCCAATCACGGGAAATACCGTATTCGTAATGCACGCATGTGGGCATGATGTGCACATCACAAGCCTAGTGGGAACAGCAAGGCAAATGGCCGCCCGCAAAGATCAGTGGCGGGGAACTCTCATGTTATTGGTACAACCGGCTGAAGAACGACTGATTGGCGCCAAAGCGATGAAGGCCGATAAGCTTTGGGATCGTTTCGGCACTCCTGACTACGCGCTTGCACTGCATGTCTCCTCTAGTCACGTTGCTGGGGTAATAAATGTGACGGAGGGCAGCCCGTATGCCGGCGCCGACACAGTCGATATTATTATTCACGGGGTTGGTGCGCACGGCGCGAGTCCACACCGTGGCAAGGATCCGATCGTTTTGGGTGCGCAGATTGTAATGGCGTTACAAACACTGGTTGCGCGTGAGCTATCACCACGTGACCCAGGAGTCGTCACCGTTGGCTCATTTCACGCTGGGAGTAAACATAACATCATCTCCGACAGTGCTGTTTTGCAACTCACCGTACGTAATACGAATCCCGATGCGAGAGAACTGTTATTGAACGGTATCAAACGTATCGCAAAGAACATGGGGCGGGCCGCTGGCTTGCCTGAGGGCAAGTTGCCAGAGGTTATCGTCTCTGACGAATCCGTACCTCCGACTGTTAACGATCCCGCTTTGGTGAAAAGGCTAAAACAAGCCTGGACTAGCGCTATGGGAGCAGCGACGGTGGTAGATATCCCCACCAAGAGTATGGGTGCCGAAGACTTCCCGTTTTTTACGAACGATCCTGAGATTAGCAGTGTTTACTGGACCATCGGCGGAACACCTGCCGCAGACTTCGAGCGCGAAGACTCAGGCGGTGCCCCGGTGCCAAGTCATCATTCACCATTATTCAAGATTGCGGCAGAACCCTCGGTGCGGACATCGATCCAGTCGACAGTCGTAGCGCTGATGGAGTTGTTAGGACGCTAAAAGTCCCCTAAATAATGCATCAAAGCCGAGGCACACCGGAAAAGTAGTATCGTTATCTTAACGGCACTACCATGGCCGATAATTGAGCTCGGAGAACCGGTTATGAAAACAAAAGCCGACGATACGGAGATCCTGATCCAGACTAATGACCTGCCATGGGTAAAAATGGGCGAAGGTCGACATTAAAGTCTTGCGTGTAAGCGAGGAGACTGGATTTTGGAGCGCAATCATTCGTATGCAACCAGGCGCCATTTTTGCTGCGCATAAGCACCTTGCTGCGGCCGATTTTTTAATCCTGAAAGGCAAATTAAAATACCGCATGGGTGAAGCAGGTGAAGGCGCCTATGGCTACGAACCGACAGGTGCTGTACATGACTTGCGAGGAAGAAACAATATTAACCTTTAATGCATATGGCCCCAGCATCTTCTACGGCGAAGACGGATCCGTCGATCAGATCCTTAATCATGAAACCGCACTCGAGCTCATGCACGGCGCGCAAAAAGAATTTACCACCAGCGGATCATCAATCGCCGCGGGTTAGGGAAAGTGGGATTCAAGAATTCAGCTCCGTAGCACGGCGAATTTTTACTCAAAATCTTGATAGTGGTTAGCAATGGCGTCGGCACACAGACGCTGGTAGCTCACGAAACCGCCCATGTAGGCCTGGATCACCCGAGGTTTTCCCGGGATGTTAGCACCCATATACAATGAATCGGTGTGCGGCAATAACGTGCGGTCGGCCGCTTCTTTTGACCGCTTTATCCACATATCCTCGGCCGCAACCGTCGGTTCCAAAGTCCGCTTATCGTCGTCGCTCATGTCCTGCATGCGCTCTACGATCCATCTAGTTTGAAATTCGGCCAACATGATCGGTGCGAATCTCGTTCCAGCTCGGGTAGCTCATCGATTCCCTCCTTTTAGAAAATACATCAAATCGGCTTCGACCGGTCACAGGTGGTCGCCGTCGAAAATGGAGTAAACAATAGGACGAAGGATAAAAGGACGGTCTCCCAAAAGTCTACTACTGGAAGCCCACTCCTACGCACGACGGGTAGCACAAACTATAAAAAAGCCAGCAGAAACAAAGTTTCTCTGCGACGCGGGTCAATATCATTAGCTATAATCATCCAGACCTAATAGGAGCAAAAATCTATGAAAGCCGTGATTCTTGCTGCAGGAATGGGAAAAAGGCTCGGAGAGCATTCAAAAGGAAAACCAAAGTGTCTGCTCGAAGTCGGCGGATCAACCCTACTTGAACGATCATTAACAAATTTGCGTGAGGGCGGCCTTGAAGACGTCGTTATTATTCTCGGGTTTCGTGGAGAGTTGATCAAAGCGCTAATTGGGGAACACTATAAAGGGTTAGATATCACCTATGTCGAAAACCGGGATTATGAAACAACCGGTAACATGTACTCGCTCGCGAAAGCTAAGCCCCTACTTAACACTGACACCATGATAATTGAGGCAGATCTTATCTATCAAAAAGACGCCATATCACGTCTCATTAATGCGAAACGGCAAAACACACTCTTAGTTGGGAGGCTTCTTCATCACGGTGATGACATCTATATTTGTGCTGATAACCGTGGTCAAATCACAAATCTTGGAGGAGAGATCGAAAATAAAAATGAAGCAATAGGTGCACTTCTAGGAATTTCTAAGTTTTCCCCAGAGTTCATGGAAAAACTATTCAACCAAGCCAGTCGTGACTTCTCAGAAGGGAATAAGAATTTTCACTATGAGGAAACGATACTCAAAACGAGTTTGTCGGATCATCCCGTCTACGCCTTGACATGCCACGATATTAATTGGACCGAAGTTGATAACGAAGCAGATCTAAAAAGGGCCCGAAAAGAAGTCTATCCTAAGATAATCGAAGCTGATTTCTAGGCAGCGAAAATATTATTTATGTTTTTGCGAAACATTTTTAGAGGGCCTTAGCACAGACGTATACGCCTATACTGAGAAACACACTTGGAAGTCGTTTGTATTAGTCTTACGCGCGCCCAGATCGAATGACTTTCCCGTTGCGTATGCCAGTATCACAACCTTGCTTAAAGAGGGTATCACCGTTAACGACGGTGTATTCAATTCCGCGCGCAGGCACGACCAGTCGACGGCCGCCGCCCGGAAGGTCGTTCCGCATAAAACCCGTTTTATCCGAGCCAACGGTCGCGAGGTCAAAGATCGCGAAGTCGGCTGCTAAACCGGGGGCAATACGACCGCGTTCAGTAATGCCAAATAAGGTAGCTGGTTCAGTGGTTATGCGTTGTACCGCACGCTCTAAACTCATCACGGCATTATCACGTACCCAAGTCCCAAGTAGATACGTACAGTAACCAGCGTCGCATAAACTATCAACATGAGCGCCGCCATCGGATAATCCGATCATCGTACGCGGATCGGTAATGAGATCAGGTATGCGACTTTCATCCGAATTAAACAATTCATAATTAAACTGCATTCGCAGTTGATCTTCGATCGCGAGATCAAGGAACGTATCCACGGGATCAGAATTTCGCTCGGCCGCAATACTAGCGACCGTCCGACCAACATATTTTTCAATTGAGGGATCGGTAACTTCTAATACTGTGGCAACCTCCCAACGCGCACTGAAGATAAGAGGTCGTTTTAGCGCTTCTTTAAATGCTGTGCGAAAACTTGGGTCATTAAGTATGGTTATTTGCTCTTCCGGCGGCCGATTAAGAACCGGATTCCAACATTCCATGTTGGCAAAAATAAACGGCGTACGCAAATCGATTTGTACGATGAACGGTCGACAAGTGCTTTGCGGTACTGCGCCGCGTTCTAACAGATCCGACACCGCATCCAAAGTTTCCTGACAAATTTTAGGATTATCGTCGCGGTTGAGCAGCGCCAACCAAGTCACGGGGCGCTGACTCTCAGTCAACAACATATCGAGTAGCTTGCGTTCTTGTTCGTCGACTTTGGAAACTTCGTTAGTGAGGGCGACCTCGATCGTCCCACGACCGATATCTCGCAACACATTACAATAAACCACGAGTTCATTACGGTCAGCGAGACGGCAAGCTAACGGTCGACCTTGAAATCCGACATGCTGCCCAACGTTCGTGGTGGTGAAACCAAACGCTCCCGCTTCCATCGCCTCTCGCAATAACGCCGCGATAGATCGGGTCTCATCTTCAGAAGCAGCCCGCTCTGCCGATTCTTCACCGAGCACATAATGGCGGAACGGCGTAAGCGGTGCTAAAAAGCCTAAATTCAACCCGGACCCGCGACTCTCAGCAGCTTTCATATACTCCGGAAACGTTTCCCAATCCCAGGTCACCCCTTCTGTTAGCACATCGAACGGTATCGCCTCCACGTTGACAAGGTCCCAAGCCGCGATTTTACGGGCTTCCGGGCGACACGGTGCGATGCCGACACCGCAATTACCCATCATCACCGTTGTGACACCATGCCAACACGAGGGCGAGACGACCTCATCCCAACAAATCTGTGCGTCGTAGTGGGTATGAGGGTCTACGAAACCAGGCGCGACGATTAAATCGGCTGCATCAATGGTTTCCTTTGCCCGCCCGTCTACTTTTCCAACTTCGACTATTCGACCATCGCTGACAGCGATATCGGCTTCAACACGAGGGGCGCCAGTGCCATCTACCACCGTGCCATTACGAATTACAAGATCATACGACAAGAGCTTCGCCTCCTTGGCTAAGTAACATTTCTAAAGATTCAGAATACCGCACTTATTGGAAGAAAAGTATGTACCCGCTCAATACACTACCAAGTGATTAGTCGTCATTGTTATTGCCTAAGCCCGTTAAAATAAATTAGTGGTTGGTGTACCTTGAAACCGCGTACACGAGCAGCAATTTATGGTGCACAACAGTTACTTGTAACGCTGTCACAAAAACATATTCAGCGCGCTTTCTTATCACCCTCCAGAAAACGAATACCGTATTTCGTCGCTCATAGGTTTGAAAATTCGAAGTTCCTTTACCGCCGATCCATTTTAGTGCAGAGACCTGCAGCCGCGTCACATTTCAGTGCGCAAGTGTTGCCAGAAATGGGCAATGAAATCGAATAACTCCGAATACTAAGCAGATTTCTCAGTTGGCATGATTATTGCTCTATATATAACAGTGGGAGACGTACACCGGACTAGCGTCGTACCAATTAATTCTAAGCCGAGGAGAATACTAACGCTTATGCTAAGGCGATCCCGATGGACATATGTCATAGGCGCGCTTTTGCTTGCGATGGGCAACACATACGCAGGTGGCAAGATATCCATCGATGAGACAAAGTGGATCAGCCTTGGAGCTACAGCTCGAACGTCATTCACGACGATCGAGGATGCCGCACCCAATGGTTCTGATTGGTCTAATGATTTTAATCGAGACAATGCGCGTATTTATCTAAATGGACAGATACACGAAAAGATTAAATTTAAACTCAATACAGAATGCGTGTTTTGCGGCACTTATCGCATTAGCGGCAGTTACTTGGGAAATACCGCGTGATGCTGCCGCCGCGACATACGTGTGGATTTGGCTAGAAGGACAAATCTTAGCCGGCATAAAACTAATACCCTTGGGGCAAGTTTCGGGTCAACGCTTATTGTTCGATCTGGCGAGTGCTATTCCAGAAGCGATCACCAGGGCGCAAGAGGTAGACGACGACGAAATAGGAGCTACCCTCCCAAACTTGGCGATAGCAAGCAGTTTGCATGAAACCCAACGTACACGGCTTTACCGCTCGTAACCGACATTGAGAGGATTTTTTTATGGTGACAACAGCAATATCTGCGCGACCCGTGCTTCGAGTTGGAATCGGAGGACCTGTAGGATCTGGCAAGACCGCGCTCATGGATGCGTTGTGCAAGCGCTTACGAAACCGCTACGAAATTGCGGCGGTAACCAATGATATATACACGCGAGGATGCTGAATTTCTAATCCGCAGTGAGGCGCTGCTACCCGACCGGATCATTGGTGTAGAAACCGGCGGTTGTCCGCATACCGCGATCAGGGAAGATGCTTCAATGAACCTCGCAGCTATAGATAATTTGACGCGGCGTTTCCCCGCATTAGATTTAGTACTCGTAGAAAGTGGAGGTGATAATCTGGCTGCGACATTTAGTCCCGAACTGGCGGACCTAACCATTTACGTCATTGATGTCGCGGAGGGAGAAAAAATTCCACGCAAGGGTGGGCCAGATATCACCCGTTCCGACCTACTCGTAATTAATAAAATCGATCTTGCCTCGTACGTTGGAGCGTCACTAGCAGTTATGGAATCTGATACTAAAAAAATGCGCGGTGAATTGCCTTATGTGTTCACTGATTTACGTAGTGGCATTGGCATCAGCACGATCGAAGATTTTGTGATTAAGGAGGGATTACTATCTTGAGCATGGCCTTGTTTGGTCGAAAATCTAAAAGCAAAAATAATTGTAGTTGAAAAAAGAACTTTATACTGCTGTTTGCGAGCATATGCATAATGTCCTGCTCGTCGATTTCATACAAACGTGGCGCTACCCCAGAGGAAATGACCAAAGATGAAAATATATGTTTCGCAGAAAGTATACTTGATAGCGAATTCCAGAGTTGCATGCGTAATAACGGATGGTTTATCGCAGATGCGTCAGCAATCGTAAAAACTATCGAGGTCACGAAAAATCTCACCGAAGCGAAGGCTTTAAGACAACACGTTGGAGTTCGTAAAAAAAATTCAAAGATCGCGGAACGTATCGCTATAATTCCAGATGTTAGAACGGAGGTTGACTTAGTAGAGCCTAAAGTAAACCAGGGGAACAATAATAAAATCATGAGATCAATCGCCAGCTGGTGGAAAATTGGGGACACAGCAAATAATCTTGAACGGGACATGGCAGAATGTGCTGGACGTTTGGGTGAAATTAACCATTCAGAGTCTGGAACAGCTTTATTTAGCGACGGGATGACGAATTGCCTTAAGGCGCGCGGTTGGCGTGGTATCGGCATCTAAGTGTTCGGATTAGCTCGCTGGCGCGCCGTAGAAACCCAGGGGATCGTTCGTAAAACAGTCGAAAGAATTATTCATACAGTGGTTGCTAAAGGTATGGATAAAGTTGCTACATTCAATCGCAGACGACTACCCGCGCTAGAACGACCCAATCCATTTTTAAACGGTATCCACACTCCTATGTCGAGTGAAAAAACGCTGTATTCATTGCGAGTAGAAGGAGAGATTCCGGCGTCCCTGAATGGTCGTTATTTGCGTATCGGTCCAAACCCGATCGGTCATACCGACCCTAGAAGTCACCATTGGTTTCTAGGCGACGGTATGACTCATGGCATCAAACTCGAGGGCGGGAAGGCAGCTTGGTATCGAAATCGCTGGGTTCGCTCAACCGCCGTAAGCAAAGCCTTAAATGAAGCGCCGATCCCAGGACCGCGCCGAGGTACGGCAGATAATGCTAATACCAACATCATTGGCCATGCCGGTCGCACGTACGCACTGGTCGAAGCGGGCGCATGGCCGGTAGAGCTAAATGATGAACTGGAGACGATTGCTCATAATCCCTTCGATGGCACCCTCGATGTATCTTTTTCAGCACATCCCCATCTCGATCGCGATACCCGCGAGTTACACACCGTGTGCTACGACGCTTCAGTGAAACACAAAGTTTGGCACGTGGTGGTAGATAGCGCAGGTAAGGTTATTAGACAGGAGGCCATTCCGGTCGAGGGCGGGCCGACCATTCATGACTGTCAGATCACCCAAAAATACGTACTTGTTTTCGATTTGCCGGCGACAGTTTCAATGAAGAAGATGCTCGCTGGATACCCTTTGCCATTTGAGTGGAATCCGAGCCGCCCGGCTAGGGTGGGTTTATGCCCGCGCGCGGGAAGTGCGGCGGACACCATCTGGTGTGACGTCGACCCCTGCTATGTATTTCATACCGCAAATGCCTATGAAACCGAGGATGGGGAAGTCATTGTCGATGTTGTTGCGCACGATAGCATGTATGCACGCAGCAATATGGGCCCAGATTCGAAGCGCTCCTGCTTTGAGCGTTGGACAATTGATCCAACCATAAAACAAGTGGTTCGGAAGGTAATTCACGATCAAAATCAAGAGTTCCCACGCTATGACGAACGACTGAGCGGGAAAGCCTATCGATATGCATATTCCGTTGGCCTACCGAGTGAGGACTATAATGAGCTATCAATCGGTGCGACGACATTGTACAAACACGACCTCGCGCAAAGTACCACTGAGACGCACGACTTTGGTATCAATAGATATCCCGGCGAGTTCGTCTTCGTCGCACGTACCGATGACGCTAAAGAAGATGAAGGTTGGCTAGTTGGATTTGTCGTGGACTTGAACGATGAACATAGTGAGTTGGTCATACTAAACGCAGAGAAATTTACCGACCACCCTACGGCAAGGATTCACATCCCTCACCGCATTCCACCGGGCTTCCACGGCAACTGGATTCCAGTGATCTGAATTAGTGCGGTAGAAATGTCGATTGCATTCAGACACTATCTTCCGACTCCATAAGAGGCCCGCTGTCGAACAAAATACGGTATCCACCACCTACAACGACAAAGGCACCATCATTATGGAGATGCTCTATGGTGAACCTGAGTATTTGTCTCCAGGTGGTGATGCTAAAACACAGTCGCTGATCGACCTTGCTCGGTTAGATCGGGGGTTGCGTGTTCTCGATGTGGGTAGTGGTCTTGGGGGTAGCGCGTTTTATTTAGCACAAGAGCAAGCCTGTAGGGTTCATGGAATCGATTTGATGACTTCCAATGTGGCTGAAGCGAAGCGTCGGGCTGGCCTCAAAATTTTGCAGGGACAAGTAGATTTTGTCAGTGGAGATGCGGTTGCGTTGCCGTTTTCGGATCAACGCTTCGATGTGGTGTGGGGGCAGGACGCATGGTGTCATGTGGATGACAAAGCGACGTTAATTGCTGAAATAAAGCGAGTGCTGGTCGAAGGTGGCCAAATCGTCTTTAGTGATTGGTTAGTCAATAAACCCGAACATATTCGAGCATCTGAACTGTATGAGGTCGCCGCGTCAGCCAACATGGCCACACTAGAAATGTACCAGGACCTAATACGCGGGGAAGGGTTGCACATAGAGGCCTGCTTAGATACCAGCGATGATCTTCGTAAGGAATATCATCATGTGCTTGCGCGACTCAGGGCATTTGAAGCGTCATTTGTTGAGCAGTACGGTCAGAAGGTGTTTGATATTGTGCTTAGCACGCAGCAGTACATGTTTGATGCTTGTGAAGAGGGTTTACTCGGCAGCGGCTCACTAGTGGCGAAGAAATTGTGAGAATAGGGGAAGCTCAGACCACGCTTTACCTTGCACACAATTGAGGACAACTCCGCGTCGAAGTGCAGGTTGACAGCGGTTTTATAAGTCGACGGACTTAATCGATGATGTGTGCGTGCGTCGCATATAATACGCCCTGCACAACGAGGACGTATACCATGCGAGATCTAACACCAGCTGAACAATCCATCGTCGACGCGGCCGCCAAGTTCGGGCGCGACACAATTGAACCGAATGCCGAAGCCTGGGACGCTGACCGCCATGTACCGCGTAGCTATTTCCACAAGGCCGGAGAGCTCGGTTTGTGTAAGCTCATCGTGCCGAAAACGAATGACGGCCTGGGTTGTTCCGTGACAGCCATGGCCCGCGTAAACGAAATCCTGTCCCAGTACTGCATGGCGACGGCTTTCTCACTCACCGTGCATAACAACGTCACGAACCTCGTCGCGCGCAACGGTACGCCCGAGCAAGTTGCTGCTTATCTACCGGGCCTGATGCGCGGCGAGACTATCGGTGGATTTCTTTTAACGGAACCCGGCGCAGGCAGTGATGCAACGTCGATCAGCACGCAAGCCGACAAGACAGCATCGGGTTGGGTGGTGAACGGCAGCAAGGCTTGGGTCAGCAACGGAGTGAACGTCGATTTACTCTGCACTTGGGTGCAGACAGAAGCCGGCACGGGTGCAAAAGGCATCGCGTGTTTTCTGATAGACGCGAATACACCCGGTGCCATCAGGGGTGAATCCTATGCATTGCTTGGCAGTCACGCGCTGGGCACCACGGGCTTCGACTTCGAAAACTGCGCGATCGCCGACGGGGCACTCATGGTCGAGCCGGGCCAGGCGTTTCGGACTGCGATGAAAGGTATCGATTTCGCGCGTGTATGTGTCGCGTCGATGTGTTGCGGGTTATTGCAACGCGCGTTGTCGGAAGCGATCGATTACACCGCGGCGCGCCCCGCCTTCGGTCAGCACGTCG
>DPMX01000206.1 GCA_003540955.1 Gammaproteobacteria bacterium | reverse complement strand
TGCGGGTGACTCTATCGAACCAGGATGACTCTAGCAGGAGGTCGATACTCGCCGTAGCCGCTGCGCAAGCGATTGGATTGGCCATAAACGTAGGTCCGTGCATGAATACGCCGGGGTCGCCGCGGGAAATTACCGTCGCAACCTCTGAGGTCGTCAACGTCGCAGCAAGGCTCATATAACCGCCTGTTAGAGCCTTTCCTAAACACATAATGTCAGGTGCGACGCTGGCGTGTTCGCAAGCGAATAATTTTCCAGATCGGCCAAAACCTGTTGCGATCTCATCGAATATCAATAGCGTGCCCAGGTCATCGCACAACGCGCGGAGCTGACGCAGATACTCTGGGTGATAAAACCACATGCCGCCGGCCCCCTGGACTATTGGCTCGATGATTACCGCTGCAATTTCGTCTCGGTATTCGGTTAAAGAGCGCTCCATCATCGTGAACGCATCGCTCGTCCAGTTTCCTCCGAATGGAATAGTCGGTCGTTCGGCGAAGATATGTCGAGGTAGGACACTAGTAAATAGGCCGTGCATTCCAGTTACCGGGTCGCAGACTGCCATAGCTCCGAACGTATCGCCATGATAGCCACCCCGAACGGTCAATAATTTTTGTTTGTTTGGCTGGTTACGGGCCGCCCAAAACTGAAGCGCCATTTTTATTGCGACTTCGACCGCAACTGACCCGGAGTCGGAGAAAAAAACTCTATCAAGCGAATTCGGAGTAAGGTCAATCAGACGAGAAGCAAGGTGAATTGCTGGGCGGTGAGTCAGTCCACCGAACATTACGTGGGCCATTTTATCGATCTGGACGTGCAAGGCCTTATTGATCCTTGGATTGTTATATCCGTGAATAACGGACCACCAAGAAGCCATGGCATCGATTAGAGAACGCCCGTCTTCGAGTGTTATTTTGTTACCATTCGCGCTTGCTACGGGGAAAACAGGGGTGGGGTTAACGACACTACTATAAGGATGCCAAATGTGCTCGCGATCGAATGCGAGCATTTCTTCAGGAGACGCGAAAGTGTGGGCGAGGGTCATTGCGGCTGCTCATGTATGAGGTGCCAATGTACTGGCGTTTCGGGCAGAAATTGTCGAATTTTACCGCCATTGATATCAATATCTGGAGGTTGCTCTAGTGTTCCAGCTCGTGTGAGCGTTATCGTTTCAGTGTTGCGCGGAAGGTGATAAAAATCAGGTCCATGATGTGATGCGAAGCCCGCCAGCTTATCCAAGGATTGTTCCTCATCAAACACCTGGGTGTAGCACGACATCGCAGTCGCCGCGTTATATACGCCGGCGCACCCACAATCGCTTTCTTTATCTGTTGTTAGATGGGGTGCCGAGTCGGTACCTAAGAAAAACTTCGGATTGCCCGAGGTTGCCGCAACTCGTAATGATCGACGATGGTGCTCCCGTTTTGCAACAGGAAGACAGTAATAATGAGGGCGGAGACCATCTTTGAAAATATCGTTTCGATTAAGCATTAAATGGTGTGGTGTGATCGTCGCCGCGACATTTTCGTCGGCCGCTTCAACGAAGGCCACGGCCTCGTTGGTCGTTATGTGTTCGAATATTATCCTCATAGCCGGATAACGTTGGCGCAGCGGTAATAGGGTGTCTTCAATGAATACAGCTTCACGGTCGAATATATCTACTTGTTGATTCATGGTTTCCCCGTGAATCAACAGTGGCATGCTAAGTTCTTGCAACATTTCGAAAACATTGTCTAGCTGCAAGATATCAGTAATCCCATCTTCGGCGTTGGTAGTCGCTCCAGCCGGATATAGTTTTGCGGCGGAAAAAATGCCGTCATTCCAACCTGCACGCAGTTCCAACGGATCGGTCGCGTCGGTAAGATAGGCTGTCATTAGAGGCGTGAAGTTTGAACCCTCGGGAATTAATGCCTCTATGCGCGAGCGATAAGCAACTGCAGCGCGTGCCGTGCAGACTGCCGGGCGTAGGTTAGGCATGACGATCGCGCGGCCAAATATGCGAGCTGTATTTGGCAGCACGGCCGCTAGGATACTGTCATCCCGCAGATGCAAATGCCAATCGTCTGGGCGGGGGATAGAAATGGATTTGAGCGACATGGTGCGAAATTTACCATGGCTAACGGTTTCAGTGGAGGTTTTACGCGCGAACGAGCGCGCTTAGGGAATTCGCTTTGTGATCTTGTTAGTCCGACTTTACTACTTGAAGAGTCTATCTTATTGCTAGCGTGATGCTGACGTCGTGTTCGCTATCGCCACCCATGATAATCTAGATTAACGGAATCAAATAGCAATTCTTGTTGAATGAGCCTCGGAGGTCTCAATGGAAGGTTTAATGATGGAGTTTCCATTGTTAGTCAAGACGATCATGAGTCATGCCGAGCGGAACCATCCGCAGCAAGAGATCGTTTCCGTAACTGCTGATAACCCTTTGCATCGTTACACGTTCGAAGAATGTTTCTCGCGTGTGAGGAAGCTCGCGAATGTGTTCGATAAGATCGGTGCCGGCGGCGATGCTAGGATAGCGACGTTAGCATGGAATGATTACCGACATATGGAACTTTATTTTAGCGTTTCATGCAGCGGTAGAGTTTGCCACACAATTAATCCGCGCCTCTATACGGAACAACTTATCTATATTATTAATCACGCGGTAGATGAGTTCATTTTTACGGACATTATGTTCGTTGAGTTGCTCGAAGAAATCGTGGTGCATTGTCCGCAAATAAAGGGTTGCGTCATTATGAGCGACGCTAAGCACATGCCGGAGACGACTTTACCTAACCCCATGTGCTACGAGACTCTTCTTCAGGATGAGAGCGACGAGCATGAGTGGCCAGAACTGGATGAGAATACCGCAGCGGTTTTGTGCTACACATCAGGAACTACGGGTAAAC
Organism: Gammaproteobacteria bacterium; assembly: GCA_003540955.1. Taxonomy (GTDB): domain Bacteria; phylum Pseudomonadota; class Gammaproteobacteria; genus UBA11873. The sequence continues at coordinate 9,670 of DPMX01000206.1, read as the reverse complement.
CGAAAGGAGTGTTGTATAGTCATCGTTCAACGGTATTACACACCTATGGTCAAGCTTTACCCGATACCATGGGGATTTCAGCTCTTGATTGCGTATTTCCAATTGTGCCGATGTTCCATGTCGGTGCTTGGGGTTTTCCGTTCGCCGGCACGATGGTTGGGACGAAGTTTGTGATGCCGGGTCCGAGTGCAACACTGAGTGAACCTAAACTGCTGGTTGATTTGATTAATAATGAGGGGGTGACTATCTCTGCCGGCGTGCCGACTGTGTGGCTTCCTATTCTTAAATACACAGAAGAAACGGGGCGTCATTTAAAGCCACTAAGGAAAGTTGCCATCGGTGGTTCTGCGTGCCCGCTGTCGATGATGGAGGAGTTTCGTGATTTGTATGGGGTGCAGGTTGTTCATGCGTGGGGAATGACGGAAACCAATCCACTTGGGGCGGTAAATAATCACAAACCCGCAACGGTGATTCTAAGAGGAGAGGAGCTGGACCGTCATATGCAAAGTGCAGGGCGCGCAATCCCTGGTGTTCAGCTTAAAATAGTTGATGATGATGGGGAAGAGCTACCCTGGGACGGCGTTGCCTATGGAGCTTTAAAGGTTCGTGGTCCGTGGGTTTGTGCGACCTACTTTAAACTTGAAGAAGCAAGTGACGCGCACTCAGAAAAAGGGTGGTTCGATACTGGTGATGTAGCGACGATCGATTCAGAGGGCTTCATCCGGATCACGGATCGAACGAAAGATGTGATCAAATCCGGCGGCGAGTGGATAAGCTCGATAGAACTGGAGAACATCGCGATGGGAAACAAGGCTGTCGCGGAGGCTGCAGTGATTGGCATCCACGATCCACGCTGGCAGGAACGGCCTTTGCTCGTTGTAGTTAAGTCTGATGGCACGGAAGTCGAGGCACGAGAATTAATTCATTACTTTGAAGGAAAAGTCGCTAAGTGGTGGATCCCGGATGATGTTGTCTTTGTCGATGAAATACCCCACACGGCCACCGGGAAAATTAGTAAGCTGGCCCTGAGAAGTATGTTTGCCGATTATACTTTACCAGAGTCTGCCGAACGTTAGGCAGTGCATCTAAAAACGTCGCCTATTGAAACTCTATAACGAGCCGTCGCTGTTACAGTAGTTTCATTCTGAGCTAAAGAGTTCAAGCCTGTCCTTAAAGCTGTTGCTGCCGATTCGAACCGCTCGTAGGTCCTACTCCCCGGTGGTGGGGTAGCGAAATGGCGCATGGATACGACAAAGTCTTTCGACGGCGAACGGAATGATTGGTCCGTGTAGGAGAGCGAAACCGCCTGTTGTCAACATGTTGATCGGGATCTAAATTGTTCGAGCGTAAACCGATTGGATGAGAGTAACTGAAGTCTTTACGTAATACTGCGTCAAAGCGCAATGGTTGGGCGCTAGAACTGTTCCTGTACTTTTGTGTTCGTGTCCGCAAGGGGCTACGCTTTATTTTCCACTACCGGTGGCATATCGTAGCGGGATGATTTGAACAAGGGCTAGTAACCCGGGGTGAAAACTTGTTTTAGGAATTGATCGACTGGGTGCGCATAAACAAAGTGCATTCCAAGAAACAGTTGCAGGATCACTTTTAATGCATGAGCTCGATTAATGGCTAGCGATCAAAATCTCAGCAATAACGAAACAGCGGAACGAGCCGTGGCGAATGGCACAGTGTCCAGATTGAATGACACAGAGGTCGTATTCTATGATGGTTATTGGATTCGACGCTATGAGGTTCCAAGCGACGAAGATTCTGCGCGCCGAGAGCTGATAGCTGGGTTGACAAAACGAGTCTTCCATCATACAGAACCTGGAATTAATACACCGAGCCATAAATTAGATGCCGCGCGGGAAGCCTATGACCGAGAGCAAGACCCGGAGCGTAAACGAGTGAATGCGGCAATGTTGGCTGGGGCGCTTCTGAATCGCGGCAGCACTATTTTCGGCGTCGTTTTCCAACTGAAACAGCGTGGTATTGAAATTGCGGGAAACAATGAGTTGTTACTCGAATGCGAGTCATGTTTTCTTGAAGCCTTTGACCTAGGTAAATACGTCCGTCACTACAGCGGTGAAGAGGGTCTCGACGAATTATGGGGTGAACCATTAAAAGTGTTTTCGACACCGATTGCGGATTACTATGAATCGCGTTACATCAAAATTGCTCAAACAATGGCCGCCATTGATGAAGTTGCTGGAAAAATCAGTGAGGTCATAGAATCGAACCCCGCACTCACCGCCGCTCGAGAGCTCCTACGTGAATTCGCTATTGCTGCCAACCGGGAAATTGAAACTATGAAGACTGACCCAGCAATCTTCGAGGTTTGGCCTAAGTTTGTTGCGACGGGAAATAAGCTCTCGCGTTTTGAGGCGAACCACGATAGCTCAGGCGTAGATTCTGACTTCATTGCGGAAGGGGTCGGGCTTATTAGGAAAGGTAAAGATCTAATCCAGTGGATTGCTTTCGCCCGCGTCCCGATGCCTGTTACTACTAAGAACTATATCGAAAGTTGTGACGAATATATTTCTAAGACGAAAAACTTCATTGTCGCCGGCTAGTTGAAGGGGAAGGTTAGATATGGAGACTTGAGGACTCGTTAGTGGTGTTCTAGTCGTTTAGGTGTATGTCAAATTGTGCGTGAAACATTAAAACAACTGCGTTCGATAGTTGGCAACGACGGGTTCATAACGGATTTGTCTACCGCTGAGACATTACTGAATGATCAGCGCGGCCTATATGTTGGTCACGCTGCAGCGATCGTCCAACCTCGAACCACGGCTGAACTCGCGAAGGCAGTTAGGTTATGTGTCGACGCGGGTATTGGTGTTGTCCCTCAAGGTGGCAATACAGGCTATTGCGGTGGTGCAACGCCAGATGAAAGCGGAACAGAAGTTTTGTTCAATCTTTCGCGAATGGCCCGCGTGATTGAAATAGATAAAGATGGTTTTTCTATGACGGCGCAAGCCGGTGTCACGCTTGCTGCCGCTCAACAAGCCGCAGCTAAACATCAATTGCTACTTCCGCTGAGCATGGGTTCAGAGGCGAGCTGCCAATTAGGAGGGAATGTTTCGACAAATGCGGGGGGGCTTGCGGTATTACGGTACGGCACCACGCGTGAGTTGGTAATCGGACTTGAGGTTGTGCTTCCCGATGGACGCGTTTGGAGTGACATGAAGGGCCTGCGCAAAGACAATACAGGTTACGATTTAAAACAGCTGTTCATCGGTGCTGAAGGTAGTTTGGGGATTATTTCGACGGTGCAGTTAAGACTTTATCCGATGCCAAATTCTCGAATTACGGCCTGGCTGTCGATCAGCAATCTAGCTGCTGCTGTTACCATATTAGGACTGCTTCGCAAGGAATTGGGTGATTGTATTACTTCGTTCGAATATATTTCTAGGGAGGCGTTAGCTATGGTCGTGCGGTCTATCCCTGGTTGTCGGAATCCAATTGATACGACGGAAGATCATCACGCCCTAGTTGAACTTTCCGCCTTTGGTGATGACGCAGCGCTAAATGTGGAATTTGAGCAAGTATTAATGGGAGGGATTGAGCAGGGGGTTATTGGAGACGCCGTGATCGCTCAAACAGAAGAGCAGCGTCTCGCGTTCTGGAAATTGCGCGAAATGATACCTAGCGCTGAAAAACAACTTGGAGGATCGGTTAAGCACGATGTGTCGATTCCTATCTCCGAGCTTTGTTCTTACACGGAAGATGCCAGCATTGCGATGAAGGCTAGTTTTCCGAATTGCGGGCTTTCAATCTACGGACATGTCGGTGACGGTAATCTGCATTTTAATGTGCTTCCACCAGAGCATGAAGAATCTGATGTGTATCTGCGCGGAAATTCTGTAGCAATCTCAGATCTTATTCATAGTATGGCAACGGGCCGCAACGGAAGTTTTAGTGCTGAACACGGAATCGGTAAGCTTAAACGTGACACATTGGAGAAATTGGGCGACCCCGTAGGACTTGAATTGATGCGCCAGATCAAAGCGACGATTGACCCCCGAGGTCTCATGAACCCTGGGAAGGTACTCTGAATCAAATACTGTAAAAAACTGTTCACGTTAACGACAATAGCGCTTCCCCGGCTAAGTATTCGATAATCTGGTCGGCCAGGGCTTCGATACCTAATGTGTTAGAGTCCAAAATGATTTCTGGGTTTTCTGGCACTTCGTAGGGATCGTCGATCCCCGTAAAGTGTTGAAGCTTCCCCGCGCGAGCTTGCTTGTATAGGCCTTTTGGGTCACGGCGTTCGCAGGTATCAAGAGATGCATCCACGAAAATTTCGATGAATTGTCCGGCCGACATCGTTTTCCGAACTAACTCACGGTCGCGGCGATACGGTGAGATGAAAGCCGTGCATACAATTAATCCAGCATCGACCATGAGTTTACCGACTTCGCCAATACGTCGGATGTTTTCTGCGCGATCTTCAACGGAAAACCCAAGTTTGCTGTTCAAGCCGTGGCGAACGTTGTCGCCGTCCAATAAATAAGTATGAATTAGACGGCGATTGAGTTTGTATTCGACGGCGTTTGCTATCGTACTTTTACCAGCGGCGCTTAATCCAGTGAACCAAAGCAACACTCCTTTGTGCCCTTTCAATTGAGAGCGTTCCGCGTTCGTTATCAGATTCTTGTGCCATGTAATGTTGTTACTTTGTGGCATAATTGTGTGCCATTGTGAATTGCTCAGTGAGCGAATGGACGAATATTTTACCAGAATAGTCCGGTCGAGAGTCGCAAACAGGTAGAGCATTTTTAAACACTAAAGGGCGGTGATTAAGCAGAAAGTCGCAGCAATGTAATTTGGTAAAAATTCCATCAGCCTATGGCAGATTACGATTTTATAATCGTCGGTGCGGGGATCATCGGACTCGCGACAGCTATGCGTCTCCAAGAAAGGTATCCACGTGCCCGGCTGGCTATTCTCGATAAGGAGGCCAGGGTTGCCGCCCACCAAAGTGGACACAATAGTGGCGTTATTCATGCCGGCGTGTATTACGAACCAGGATCGCTCAAAGCTCGTCTATGTCGTGCGGGACTCCTAGAGACGATTGCCTTTTGTAGGGCGAATGGGATCCCGTTTAAGCAGTGCGGAAAACTAATCGTAGGTACGACTCAACAGGAAGTGCACCGTTTAGAGCAACTTTCTAAGCGGGCACGCAGTAACGGCGCCGAGTGTCACACTCTAACAAAGAGCGAATTGAACGAATTAGAACCCAATATCAATGGTCTGGCGGCACTTGAGGTTGTCGAAACGGGTATCGTGGACTACGCCGAGATCTGTCGGAAGATGCACGAATTATTAGTTAATTCCGGCGCAGTGTTCAAAATGGGTGCGGAGGTTACGGCAATTAGAGAAAGCGCCGATTCTGTTCAAGTCGAAGACTCTGTTAGCGTGGTTACTGGTAAGCATCTGATTGTTTGCGCCGGGTTACAATCGGATAGGTTGGCACGCATAGCAGGCTTAGCCGTTGATTTCGCGATTGTTCCATTTCGTGGTGATTTTTATTGTTTGCGAGGGCAACGTGCGGATATTGTCAGTCGGCTTATATATCCAGTGCCAGATCCGTCGCTTCCATTTCTAGGGGTTCACTTAACTCCTACAATTTATGGTGCTATGACCGTTGGGCCTAGCGCGATGCTAGCGCTAAACCGTGAGGCGTATAGGAAACTCGCGGTATCCGTAACGGACATAGTGGATATCATACGTTACCCGGGATTATGGAAATTGTTATTGCGATATCCATTGCCAGGGCTTACTGAATGTATTCGGACATTCAGTAAGCGCGCATATTTAGCGGCGATACGAAAGTACTGCCCGACTCTCGAGCTATCTGATCTTTTCGCGCCCCAGTGTGGCGTGCGTGCGCAAGCCGTCAGTTCGGATGGCCGGCTTATTCAAGACTTTGTGATTAAAAGTACAACTCGTACAACGCACGTTTGCAATGCGCCTTCGCCGGCTGCGACCGCCGCTATCCCAATCGCCGACTTCGTCGTAGGTCATTTAGGAAAGGGAGCATCTAAACTTTAAGGATTTGTCTGCTTAAAACTATTCAAATTCTTACGAGCCAAGTGCTAAAACACACGTGATAAACTGGTTCATTCATTAACTAAAATTGAGGGGATCAACGTCATGTCCGACCCAGTCGTAATTGCAGGCTTAGCCAGAACTCCAATGGGTGGTATGCAGGGTACTTTGGGAACTGTGGCAGCCCCGTCCCTCGGCGCCGCTGCAATCAAAAAAGCACTCGAGCGTGCGAAAATCTCTCCAGACGCGGTGGACGAAACGATCATGGGTTGCGTCCTTGCGGCCGGGCTAGGTCAAGCCCCAGCCCGTCAAGCCTCGATAAAGGCTGGGATACCATCAGCCGTCGGATGTACTACAGTGAACAAAATGTGCGGATCGGGCATGAAGGCGGTCATGTTTGCTCATGACGCGATCAAAGCAAAATCTGCGGATATTGTCGTTGCCGGAGGAATGGAGAGTATGACCAACTCACCGTATCTTTTGCCGAAAGTTCGCGATGGGATGCGTCTGGGTCATGGCGAAATGTTGGATCATATGTTTTTCGATGGACTCGAGGACGCATTCGAGAAGGGCCGCCTAATGGGGACATTTGCTGAAGATTGCGCGAGAAAATACAAGTTTACTCGTGACGCACAAGATCAATACGCGATTGAGTCATTAAATCGGGCGCGCCAAGCTGTAGCGGATGGAAGTTTCTCCCGTGAGATCGCGGAGGTCATTGTGGAGTCCCGGAAAGATTCGTTCGAGATCGAAACCGATGAACAACCGGGCAAGGCAAAGCTTGATCGGATCACTGCATTACGGCCTGCCTTTGCAAAGGACGGCACTGTAACGGCGGCAAACTCAAGTTCAATTTCCGATGGCGCCGCAGCGCTAGTCCTCACCTCGTTGACTAATGCAAAGGCAATGGGCATAGATCGACGAGCGACTATCGTTGGACATTCAACGCACGCACAGGAACCGGGTTGGTTTACGACTGCTCCAGTTTCGGCGGTGCGAAAGCTTCTTGAGCGTGTCGGCTGGTCGATCGACGATGTTGGGTTATTTGAAATAAACGAAGCTTTTGCAGTGGTCGCGATGGCAGCGATGTCCGACCTCGAAATTCCTCATTCAAAACTCAACGTCCGGGGTGGCGCATGTGCTCTAGGTCACCCGATTGGCGCCTCAGGCGCGCGAATCTTGGTGACGTTACTTCATGCTATGGAAGATTTGGGCCACAGTCGAGGTATTGCGAGTCTGTGCATCGGTGGTGGCGAGGCGACGGCAGTGGCGATTGAGATTGGCGAATAAAAGACTCGACCTAAAAGATATGAAGGCGCGTTGCCCTTGGGTGGATTTAACAAAACCAGGTTATCGGGAGTATCACGATTTGGAGTGGGGGGATCCAGTTTACGATGATCACACGCTATTTGAATTCGTCACTTTGGAGGCAGCACAAGCCGGTCTTAGTTGGTATACGGTACTTCGGAAGAGAGAACATTATCGCCGCGCGTTTGCGGGTTTTGATGTCGAAAAAGTCGCTCAATTCAACGCTAGCAACGTAAAAGTTTTGATGAACGATCCAGGTATTATCCGGAACCGGCTAAAGATTGAGGCTGCAATTTCTAACGCACGTCGATTTATGGAAATTCAGGCTGAGTTTGACACGTTTGCGAATTACATCTGGCGTTTTGTTAATGGTAGGCCGGTTGTCAATAGATTGGAAAAGCCATCGGACTATCGAGCGACGACAACCCAGTCAGATGCAGTGGCAAAAGATTTGAAAGTTCGTGGGTTTAAATTTTTTGGGTCTACTATCGCATATGCATACATGCAAGCGACTGGCTTGGTGAATGACCACACGCTTGAATGCTATCGTCGTCAGGAAATTATAAATACCTACGGCTGAAATCTTGTTGGCGGGGGCTGCGCTAATTATTGGGAAAGGGAGTGCTCGCTGAATATGGAGGTAGAAAAAAAACGGCGCCCCTTGAGCGCCGTTTTTGTCGAACTACTGAAAGAACGCGCTATTCAACTCGCACAGGAACGCGAGTCCACTCTCCATCTTTGTAGTTGATGGCGGTAGAGCGTCCACCCAGCATCAGCACGGAACCGTCCTGGAGAGGCACGGGGTTTTTTAGCCAAGAGAGTAGTTTTAAACGCGTGCGGTCTGCAATGGACCAATCGTTACCATCGAATGTGCCGATCAATCCTACGGCGCCCGCGATGATAGGATCACCGTTGTCAAGTAAGCTGATACCAAAGATACCTTCGTTACCGGGTTGCGGTTGAAGTTCCCAACTAACACCGCCGTCAGTGCTAAGACTATTCACGCCTGCTGCCCCAGTCAGGATGATTTTCTCACCATTTTGGGTGCCGGCGAGCCAGTAGGCTACGTCGGGCTCCTTGTTGACTAGCACGCTATCACGGCGTACCCACGTATCGCCTCCATCAGCACTTTGCAACACCAATCCGAATTCACCGGCTATCAGCACGGATTCACCGTCTAGTAGTACGACGTTCCACGTTACATCGCCTGGACGAAAGGGTGGGCCGGGATTAAATTGATATTCGATAGTCGGGGGTGTATCCATGTCAAACGGAACACTGTTCTGAAGGTAACCTTCTTCGCTGAAAATTTCGTAATGTTCCCTATCGACCGCAGGTTTGCCGCCCACGTTACCGGTAAATTTTATCGTGTCAGGATCAATATTCGAGATGCCAAAATACCAGCTTTCCGCGGCTCCAGAGTGCCATGTAATTGTTGGTTGTTTAACGTCAACGATTTCAAGGTCAGTCCAACTTTTGCCATCGTCAGATCTCGAAACCATTCCACGGCCACCTACTGCCCAGGCACCGCCGTCTTCTACAGCAATAGCGAGCACAGGTTCTTCGTATTCACCTAGTTTTGCAACCTTCTTGAGGGTTGTGCCATCGTACGAATAAATGTTCCCCGTCGAACTACCGACTAAAGCTACTGCATCGGATAATGCGGCAACCGCAGTAAAATCCTCTTTTGGAGGATCTGGGTGTCGGTGCAGTCTTAGGCCGCCATCTTCTTCCTTTAATAGACCAACCATACCGTATGGACCTACGACGACAATGCCGCCCATTGTCGGTAAGGCGGCTGCTCCAATAAAATCAACTTGCTCTACAAGACGAGAGGGCAAAGCGTCACTTTCTTGAGAGAACGCTAATGGCGCCGTCATAAGACTTAGAGCCACTGTAGTTGCTGCGGCAACGGTATGTTTCCAACTGTAGTTCATCATGAATGATCCTGTTTTACTTTACGTAGGTTTAGCCAGATTTTTCTCGGAATGCACGGTGATCTTCGCTGCAGATTTTAACGTCGATCTCGCACTATGATAGTCATCGGTTGTCGGTTCCCATGTTCTTTAAAGGTTCTTTTCACCACGTCACTCCCAGCACTTCGGGTGCCTAAAATGTCGCTGTTTCGATCCCAAATTCTTATTTGTTACATTGGTTAATGTCGGGACAAATGCACCGATCAGGTAATTACCCATTTCGATCGGCTGCATAAAATACCAATAAGCACACCTGTTATACAAGTCGCTAGAGCGGTGCCTAGGTCCCAGAGCACGAATGTTGCACAATTTTAATCGGCAAGGCTCGCGTA
>DPMX01000329.1 GCA_003540955.1 Gammaproteobacteria bacterium | reverse complement strand
TCGATTCCCTCCTGGCCTGCCACTATTGATGCTACTACCGTAGGTGTTGCGGGACGGTGATTGAATAACGGTGTATCGAGGGATAAAGGATATATGAGTACGAAAATGGAAAGCGAGACCTCGACCTTTGAGACGTTGCAGCTCGCAGTCGCTCTCATGATCGTCATCGGGGCGGTTGTTGGATTTTATTATTACGCTGAAGTACCACAGATTGTTCGAGTTGGCGGTTTACTTGCGGCGGTCGGGGTCTCGGCAGCAGTGGCGCTCCGGACAGAAAAGGGACGTACAACGGCATCGTTTGTAAAAGAGGCGCAGACTGAGGTTCGGAAAGTTGTTTGGCCTACTCGTCAAGAGACGGTGCAAACTACTCTCGTCGTGATGGTCGTGGTTGTTATTATTGCAATCTTTTTGTGGTTGCTGGATATGGCGCTCGGTGGGATCGTAAGTCAGGTCATGCAGAGGGGTAATTAAGATTTCATGGAATGGTTTGTTGTGCATGCATATTCGGGGTTCGAAAATTTCGTAAAGCGATCCCTCGAAGATCGGATTTCTAGAAACGAAATGTCCGCCAAATTTGGTCAGATTTTGGTGCCGACTGAAGAAGTTGTAGAAATGCGAGACGGCCAAAAGCGCAAGAGCGATAGAAAATTTTTCCCGGGTTACGTTTTGGTTGAGATGGAGATGGATGATGATTCGTGGCATCTAGTAAAGGACTGCCCTAAGGTAATGGGTTTTATTGGCGGCACAAGTGATAGTCCAACGCCAATTACTGAACGTGAAGCGCAAACAATATTGAACCGGATCCAAGAAGGATCCGAGAAACCGCGGCCGAAGGTTTTGTTTGAGGCAGGGGAACTTGTTCGCGTCAACGATGGCCCTTTTACTGACTTCAATGGGGTCGTTGAGGAGGTCAACTACGAGAAGAGTCGATTGAGGGTGGCCGTGTCCATTTTTGGCCGTTCGACTCCGGTTGAATTAGAGTTTGGGCAGGTTTCGAAAGACTAATTAAAGGCGGACATTGATCCGTTAAATAATTTAACAACGGGGAGCCGGACGGCGTTTGAACCCGGGAGAATACGTTTTGGCAAAGAAAATTGAGGCCTACATAAAATTGCAGGTAGCGGCGGGTCAGGCCAACCCAAGTCCGCCTGTAGGCCCGGCGCTCGGACAACACGGCGTTAACATTATGGAGTTTTGTAAGGCCTTCAATGCGAAAACTCAAAGTATGGAACCGGGCTTACCAACTCCCGTAGTTATTACGGTTTTTGCCGATAAAAGTTTTACTTTCATTACGAAGACACCCCCGGCTGCGGTATTGCTAAGAAAAGCTGCTGGGGTTGAAAAAGGTAGTGGTAAACCAAATTCATTGAAAGTGGGTACGGTGAGTCGCTCTCAGCTCGAGGAAATCGCGAGAGCCAAAGAGCCTGATTTAACAGCGGCGAACCTGGATGCTGCAGTGAGTACGATTGCAGGTACGGCTCGTAGTATGGGTCTGGACGTAGAGGATCTCTCATAATGGCCAAATCGAGTAGACGAATGCGTGCTATCGAAGAGAAGGTAGGCGATCGCCATTTACCACGTCCAGTGAGTGAAGCCTTGAAGGTCTTGAAAGACTGCACAACTACAAAGTTTGACGAAACAATAGATGTCGCGGTGAACCTTGGCGTTGACCCCAAAAAGTCTGATCAAGTTGTTCGCGGCGCAACTGTCCTGCCCAACGGCACAGGCAAGCGTGTCCGGATAGCATTATTCGCTGACGGTAGTGAAGCCGAGGCTGGTCTTGAGGCGGGTGCTGATATAGTAGGGATGGACGATTTGGCTTATGAGATTAAGCAGGGCAACATGGAGTTTGACGTGGTGATTGCTACCCCATCATCGATGCGTATTGTTGGGCAGTTAGGGCAAATTCTCGGGCCGCGTGGTTTAATGCCCAATCCGAAGGTGGGAACGGTGACCAAGGATGTCGCTGAGGCGGTTAAAAATGCGAAGGCAGGGCAGGTTCGTTATCGCACTGATAAGGCCGGTATCATCCATTGTTCAATCGGCAAGGCATCGTTCGATATCGAAGCGCTGTGTGAGAATCTTCAAGCTGTATTAGCGGACCTCAACAAGACAAAGCCTAGTACGGCCAAAGGAGTGTACGTTCAGGGTATTACCGTATCTTCGACAATGGGGCCAGGCATTACGGTGGACAATGCGTCGATAGAGGATATTAACGGTTGAGTGACATGGTTTAATACGACGACTTATATACGTCGTCAGGACTTTGGGCTACCGGGATAAATCGGTAGCCGTCAGAGACCGTGGGTCTCGTCGATATTACGGCTGGTTGGCAATGATGCGCGTTTTTAATTCGTGCACCGTCACGCCGGTGATATTGGGGAGGTAATCGCAGTTACTGCGGCCTACGTAGACGGTGCTCCCACTCAGGTCAAAACCTGGTTTGGGCATCGAGGAAGTTAAGGAGACCGCAGGTCTTCTTATTTTCGAATCGATGGCGGCAGTGGATCTGCCAAAACGAGGTGAGGCGGCCCACAAAAGATGTGGGGTCCCCAACCAGGAGAAGTAATTGTGAGTCTGACTTTAGAGCAAAAAAAACGAGTTGTTGCCGAAGTCAATGCGGTGGCAGCAGGTGCGCAAACCGCGATCGCGGCCGAGTATTCGGGCCTCTCAGTCGGAGACATGACGGCTCTACGTGCTCAAGCGCGGTCCCAAGGCGTGTATGTTCGCGTTGTCAAAAACAACTTGGCGCGTCGGGCAATTGAAGGTACTGATTTCGAATGCCTAAGTGATTCGTTAACTGGGCCGTTGCTATTGGTTTTTTCCGTCGATGATCCTGGCGCTGGAGCGCGCGTAATCCAGGATTTTTCGAAGA
>DPMX01000163.1 GCA_003540955.1 Gammaproteobacteria bacterium | reverse complement strand
GGTTCAAATCCTGCCCCCGCTACCAGTATTTTTTACAAAGGCCCCGGGTTAGCGGGGCTTTTTTGCTTTTGGAGCGTTGAGTGACGGCACAAGATGAACTTGCCGAGTTATTGACTCCAACCGTCAAGGGCCTAGGTTACGCTCTCTTAGGGGTTGAACGACAGCGTACAGGCTCGGGGTCGATCGTGCGTTTGTACATCGACTGCGAATCTGGCATCGCGGTTGAGGATTGCGCAAGAGTGTCTCGACAGGTGGGGGATGTATTGGAAGCTGAGCAAGCGGTGAACGGCGAGTACACACTCGAAGTGTCCTCGCCAGGTTTTGACAGGCCGTTGTTTACGCAGGACCAATATCGTTCGCACATTGGTGCTGAGATTAAGGTGTCGTTGCGGGCATTAGTCAATGGCCGACGTCGATTGTCCGGTACTTTAGTCGATGCGACGGATGAGCTTGTGACCGTTCGTGTCGGAGGGGAAAGATTTGATGTGCCTTACAGTCTTGTCGAAAACGCGCGGCTCGATCCGCGGTTATCGGAACGGGTTACCTGGATCGGGGATTAATGTCTGCGTTAACTACGCATGGTTCGGTGGATAAATAGGGGCGATGAACAAAGAGATTCTTACTACTGTCGACGTTGTCTCGAACGAGAAGAGCGTTAGCAAAGAGATAATTTTTGAGGCGCTAGAATTGGCACTAGCCAGCGCCACGAAGAAACGGTACTCGGATGAAATTGATGTCAGAGTTGCTCTTGACAGAGAGACTGGCGATTATGCTGCGTTTCAGCGTTGGGAAATCGTCGATAAGATTGCCTTTGCTGAAGAAATAGAGGTCGACGATCTAAATAACGTGGTACTCGAATACAAAGAACGGCAAATCTGGTTGACTGATGCGTTAAAAATCAACCCAGATTTTACGGCCGGTGAATTTGTTGAAGAGCCGCTGGAGGCCGCAGAATTTGGAAGGATTGCGGCGCAAATTGCCAAGCAAGTCATAGTGCAAAAGGTTCGCGAAGCAGAGCGTGCGCAAGTTGTCGAAACATTTCAAGATCGAGTGAATGAACTTGTCATGGGCGTTGTGAAGCGAGTTGAACGAGGCAATATTTTTGTTGACCTCGGCGGCAACGCCGAAGCGGTTGTGCTCAAGGAGCATGTCATACCGCGTGAGCTAGTACGGCCGGGCGATCGCATCCGAGGTTATTTGTATGATGTACGCTCGGAGAAACGCGGACCACAACTATTCGTTAGTCGGACGTCTAAAGATCTGTTGGTGGAATTGTTTAAGCTCGAGGTGCCCGAGATTGGTGAGGGTTTAATTCAGATTCTTGGGGCGGCTCGCGATCCAGGATTGCGAGCGAAGATTGCGGTCCGGAGTCAAGACCCGCGAATTGACCCAGTTGGTGCTTGCGTTGGGATGCGTGGATCACGTGTGCAGGCTGTATCTAATGAACTCGGCGGTGAGCGCGTCGACATCATATTATGGGACGAAAATCCTGCGCAGTTCGTTATCAACGCTATGTCGCCGGCAGAGGTGGTGTCCATCTTAGTTGACGAGGATGCCGGGAGCATGGATGTTGCAGTGATTGAAGAGCAATTGTCCCAGGCGATTGGGCGCAATGGTCAAAATGTGCGTTTGGCTAGCCAGCTGACTGGTTGGGAGCTCAATGTCATGAATGAAGCGGACGCTGAGACTAAGAGCGAAGAAGAAACACAGAAAAGTCAAAAAGTTTTTATGGAGCTGCTTGACGTTGACGAAGAAATAGCCGTAATTCTAGTGCAAGAAGGGTTTGCGACTATCGAGGAAGTGGCCTACGTTCCTGAGCAGGAAATGCTCGATGTTGAGGAATTTGATGAGCAATTGGTCCGAGAATTGCGTCAACGAGCTAAAGATCTTCTATTAACTCGAGCTATTGCGTCCGAAGAACGCTTAGGGGATGCGCGGCCGGCAGAAGATCTGCTTGGTATGAATGGAATGGATGAAGACCTTGCTTATAAACTAGCGGCGGCCGGGGTCGTCACGATGGAGGATCTCGCAGAACAAGCCGTCGATGATCTCTTAGAAATAGAGGGAATCGAATCCGAACGAGCCGGTGAGCTCATTATGACAGCGCGTGCCCCTTGGTTTGATGAATCTGAAGAAGGTTCCTCGGAGAGCGCTGATGGCTGAGGTAACAGTAAAACAGTTTGCGGACGTGGTTGGTGTAACGATCGAAAGGCTGCTAGCGCAACTCGACGAGGCTGGTCTATCAGATAAGCAATCAGGCGATCTAATTTCAGATGAGGAAAAGTCACAACTACTGACACATCTGCGACGTGCACACGGTAAGGATGAGACAGGCACTGAACCATCTAAAGTTACCTTGAAACGGAAGACTGTTACCGAGTTAAAGGTTCCAGCGGAGCGGACCCGAATGCGTTCGCGGCCAAAGGCAGGGCCATCGAAGACCGTAAGCGTGGAGTTTCGACGTAAACGGACTTATGTAAAGCGCAGTGTTGTCGCCGAAGAAGAAGCATCGCGGATTGAGAAAGAGGCTGCAGAGCGCGATCGCGTTCGGGCTGCAGAAGAAGCTGTTATTCGAGAAGCAGAGGAGGCGCGGGCGGCACTTCAGGCTGAAAAAGAAGCGGCTGAGGCGGCCCTAGTCGCGGCAGAGGAGGCGCGCGTTGCTGCCGTTGCGGAGGCTAAAGCACAGGCCGAAGCGGAAGCTCGGGATGCAGAAGAAGCGGCAAAACAGGTTGAAGATATTGTGGAAGACGTGCCGCCTGAACCAACAGTTCCTGTGGAGGAGCTAGTAGCCCAGGTTCGGGCGGAGCCTTCGGACCCAGCCCCGCCAACGACAGAAACACGACGTGGTAAAGGGGGAGACAAACGCGATCCAAAATCGACTCGTTATGGCCGCAAGGAATTGCATGTAGCGAGCGACAAATCTGGACGCCGTCGCAAAAAGCCGGGTGCTCGGCGCGTTGTTGCTCCCGCGGCTGCGAAGCACGGATTCGAACGTCCAACCGAACCGGTCGTACGCGAAGTTGCAATTTCAGACAACCTGACCGTTGCAGAGCTTGCGCAACGGATGTCGGTAAAAGCTGCTGAGGTCATTAAAGTGATGATGACTCTGGGCAGTATGGCGACGATTAATCAAGTGCTCGATCAAGATACAGCGATGGTCGTTGTCGAAGAGATGGGTCATAAGGCCAAGCTGATCCGCGAGAATGCGATCGAGGAAGATCTTCTAGACACCGTAACACAATTGGAGGTAGAGGCCTTAACCCGCGCGCCTGTGGTCACGATCATGGGTCACGTTGACCACGGTAAGACATCGTTGCTGGATTATATCCGCAATACGAAGGTGGCGGATGGTGAAGCTGGTGGAATAACACAACATATAGGTGCGTACCGAGTGGTTACCGATCATGGATCAGTAACATTTCTCGATACCCCGGGTCATGAAGCATTCACAGCCATGCGGTCCCGAGGCGCCAGGGCCACTGATATCGTGATTCTTGTTGTTGCTGCAGATGATGGTGTGATGCCGCAAACGGAGGAGGCGATCCAGCATGCGAAAGCGGGCGATGTGCCTATGATCGTTGCGGTGAATAAGATGGATAAGGCCGAAGCCGACCTTGATCGTATCAAACAAGATGTGGCGAACCACGACGTTATTCCTGAAGATTGGGGAGGAGATACACAGTTCATTCCAGTGTCAGCATTAACCGGGATCGGAATCGATAGTTTACTTGAGGCAATATCTCTTCAAGCAGAACTGCTCGAACTAAAAGCGCCGCTTGATGGTCCTGCAAAGGGGATTGTGATTGAATCGCGGCTCGATAAGGGACGTGGTCCAGTTGCCACCGTGCTGGTTCAGGGCGGACGATTAACTCGCGGTGACATACTGTTGGCAGGTACAGAGTTTGGTCGAGTGAGGGCAATGACTGACGCGAGTGGCGGGGCGGTCGATAGTGCTGGGCCGTCTGACCCGGTGGAAATACTCGGGTTGTCGGGTACCCCAAATGCGGGCGATGAAGCTGCGGTGGTCGAAGATGAGCGTAAAGCTCGCGAAATATCCAGTTTTCGAAGCGATCGAGATCGGGAAACGAAACTTTCACGGCAACAGACCTCGAAGCTCGACAATATGTTTAGCCAGATGAAAGACGGTGACCTTTCCCAGGTTCGGATTATGCTAAAAGCGGACGTTCAAGGTTCGAGTGAGGCTCTGACTGATGCATTGGGTAAATTAACTCACGACGAAGTGCGAGTAGAGGTCGTCTCTAATGGAGTTGGTGGCATTAATGGCTCCGATGCTAACCTTGCACTGGCATCCAACGCTATGATAGTTGGTTTCAATGTTCGCGCTGATGCGTCGGCACGAAAAGTCATCGAAGATGAAGGCCTAGAGTTACGGTATTACAGTGTGATTTACGATGTCATAGATGACGTTCGGGCAATGGTTACTAATTTGTTGGCGCCGGAAATTCGTGAAACTATTATTGGTGTTGCCGAAGTGCGGGATGTATTTAGGTCGTCTAAGATGGGTTCTATTGCGGGCACGATCGTGTCAACAGGTGTTGTGAAGCGTAGCAGCCCAATCCGAGTGCTCCGCGACAACGTTGTGATTTACGAAGGCGAACTAGAATCGCTTCGGCGCTTCAAAGATGATGTTGCCGAAGTAAAATCGGGTACTGAATGTGGCATCGGTGTTAAAAATTATAACGATGTAAAACCAGGCGACCAAATTGAAGTATTTGAGCGTGTGGAAATTGCTCGAACGGCGTAGTGTTGGGTGATGGTCAAATTGAATTGGTCATGGAAAGTGCCTAGTTAGCCCGGACATGGGTACATAATGCCTCGCGAATTTAGTAGGACCGTCCGCGTCGCACAAACAATTAAGCGGGCAATTGCCGTACTTGTCAGTGATTGGATGCGTGACCGCCAATTCGGTATGGGGTCTGTTACGGCGGTTGATGTTTCTCCAGATATGACACAATCACGGATCTATGTGAGTGTCTACGGATCCGAGGATAAGTCTGCTACCCTCTCAGAATTAAATTACCACTCAGGCCGTTTTCGCTACCTCCTAAGCAAGGAAGTGCGACTGCGGAATATACCGGCACTCGAATTTGTGCTGGATGAGTCGATAGAGCATGGTGATGGAATGAGTCAAATGATCGGGTCGCTCAGATCAGAAAGTCAGGATGGTTGATCAACCTAAATATCCTCCTTCGAAGCGCGATGTTACTGGAATTTTTCTTCTAGACAAGCCGGCAGGTATCAGTTCGAACGAGGCATTACAACGCGTAAAACGGATATTCGGTGCGACTAAGGCAGGACACACTGGTAGTTTAGACTTGATTGCCACTGGGTTGCTGCCGATTTGTTTCGGTGAAGCCACAAAGGTTTGCGCATTCTTACTTAATGCGGATAAGTGCTACGTCTCGGAATTCCAGCTTGGAGTTGTAACCAGTACTGGCGATCGTGAAGGTTCGGTTCTAAGGCGCACAACAAACGTTACGCTTGACCCTGCTTTTATTGAGCGGACGCTGGCTCGATTTCGAGGCGAGATCCAACAGGTGCCGCCAATGTTTTCAGCATTGAAACGGGGTGGACAACCATTATATAAACTAGCCCGGAAGGGCATCTCGGTCGAGCGTAAACCGCGGACAGTGAAAATTTATGAACTTGACTCTTTGGGTCTTCTAGATGGAGATCTACTTAGAGTTGAAATAAGTTGTAGTAAAGGAACTTATGTCCGAACGCTGGCTGAAGATATCGGTGAGATTTTGAAGTGTGGCGCCCATGTTAGCGAATTGCGTCGTCTGAAAGTGGGCCCGTACTCAATCGACGACTCTTTACCACTGGATGAGCTGACTAAAATTTCCCAAACGGCTTATTCGCGTCTTGGATTAGATAAGCTTTTATTAGCAGCCGACACGGCACTCGTTGACCTCCCCGATATCTGTTTGTCCGAGGAGTCAGCTTTCTACATTAAACGTGGCCAAGCGATACGGGTGTGTGATGCCCCAGAAGCTGGCTTTGTTCGGCTTTATATTTCGGGGCGTCAATTTATCGGTGTCGGTATTGTTTTAGACGATGGACGTATTGCGCCACGACGATTAATTCGCGAAGGCATATCGATTGGTGGTGCAAAATCATGATTTTTCACCGAAATTCCTTGTTAGCAGCGGTCCTCGCGGTTAGAATACGCGAGCTTTCAGCTGGGGCACGAGCGGAATTTAGGAGAGTCATTGCATGGCGTTAACGAACGTACAGAAGAGCGCAGTTATTTCGGATTATCAAAAGACTGGAACGGATACAGGATCGCCAGAGGTGCAAGTAGCGCTTTTATCAGCTCGGATTGACGATTTATCTGATCACTTTAAAATTCATAAACACGACAATCACTCTCGCCAAGGGTTACTGCGTATGGTTAATCGTCGGCGCAAGATGCTCGACTACCTCAAGCTAAAAGATGTCGAGCGATATCGAACACTTATCTCTCGTCTGGGACTTAGGAAGTAATTTCGACTAATACCGACACGGTACCGGGGCACGAATTTTATTTCGGCACCCGGTTTTTTTTCTTCATTTAACGATTAGAAAATAAGCTATGGCGCCGATTACAATTTCGTTTCAGTATGGGAATCATGAGGTTAAATTGGAGACTTCCAAAGTCGCAAAACAGGCCTCGGGATCCGTTCTCGTCAGTATGGGTGATACGGTCGTAATGGCCAATGTCGTCGGCAACAGGAATGCGGATGACAATCCACATTTCTTTCCGCTCACGGTTGACTACCAGGAGCGAACTTATGCTGCCGGCAAGATACCCGGCGGTTTTTTTAAGCGTGAAGGTCGTCCAAGCGAAAAGGAGATACTCACTAGCCGTTTGATAGACCGTCCAATTCGACCGCTTTTCCCAAAAGGATTCCGCAAGGATGTGCAGATTGTCTGTACTGTTCTGTCGCTGGACCCAGCTGTCGACCCAGATATTGTCGCATTGATTGCCTCGTCGGCGGCTATGAGTATCACCGGCATGCCGTTTAAAGGGCCAATTGGCGCCGCAAGAGTTGGGTATGTTGATGAGCAGTACGTACTTAACCCAAGTTTTGCGGAACTTACTGAGTCGGCACTCGACTTGGTCGTTGCCGGAACATCGAGTTCGGTGCTAATGGTTGAATCAGAGGCCGATCAGTTATCCGAGGCTGTGATGTTGGGCGCCGTTATGTACGGGCATGCACAACTTCAAGCGGTAATAGCCGCTATTAAAGACTTAGTGTCAAAAGTCGGTGTCGAGCCATGGGATTGGGAAGCGCCGGGAGCTATAACCGGTTTGATCGAGGCGGTTTCGGAGCAATGCGGCGTCGCGATAGAAGGCGCGTATCGCATTGTTGATAAGCTTCAAAGACGTGACGCGCTCGGGGCGGTTAAAGAGGAGGCAGTTGCGGCGTTAAGTGCCGTTGAGAATGTCGACTGGACTGTCGCTGCAATTAAGGATGAGATAGAAAATCTCGAGCATGAAATTGTGCGCAGCACTATTTTGAGCGGTAAGCCTCGTATTGATGGCCGCGATGCAGCAGATATTCGTGATATCTCAGTAGAAGTTGGGGTATTACCTCGAACGCATGGATCCGCCCTCTTTACTCGGGGAGAAACGCAGGCGATAGTCGTTACAACCTTAGGTACTGGTAGAGACTCCCAGATTATCGATGCTATCGAAGGCGAGCGTCGTGAGCCGTTTATGTTGCATTATAATTTCCCCCCATATTCTGTAGGTGAAGCTAGACCTATGAGATCTCCTGGAAGAAGAGA
>DPMX01000136.1:4319-4970 GCA_003540955.1 Gammaproteobacteria bacterium | reverse complement strand
GCCCTGGAGCATTTCTAGGGCATCTGCGTGTAGTTCTCGGGCTTGTCTCCCGATGATCTTGTCATCAAGAATTTTTGGGTATCGGCCAGCAAGTTCCCAGGCAATAAAAAAGGGCGTCCAATCAATATATTCCACAAGCTCTTCAAGGGGATAGTCGTGAAAAACTTCAACCCCAAGACGTAATGGCCGCGGGGGCTTATAACTAAGCCAGTCAGTCGTGAATTTGTTACGTCTGGCGTCTACGATGCCAACCCAATCTTTTTTAGACTGATTTTGTTTGTGACGCTCTCGAATGGTCGCGTATTCATCGCGGATACTGCTCACAAAACCGCCACGTAGTTCTTTGCTTAACAGCGTAGTCGTAACGCCTACTGCACGTGATGCATCCTTTACGTGCACCACCGGTCCACCAGTGTAGTTCGGTTCAATTTTGACAGCAGTATGGGCCCGCGATGTCGTGGCACCACCGATCAGCAAGGGGTGCTCCATATTGCGGCGCTGCATTTCTTTTGCGACATAAGCCATCTCATCAAGAGACGGTGTAATTAGGCCGCTCAAACCGATTGCATCAACATTCTCTCGGGATGCTGCATCTAGAATGTCATTGCACGCTACCATTACTCCAAGATCGATAACTTCGAAGTTATTACA
>DPMX01000136.1:0-4013 GCA_003540955.1 Gammaproteobacteria bacterium | reverse complement strand
ATAACTTCGAAGTTATTACATTGAAGCACCACGCCAACGATGTTTTTGCCGATATCGTGGACATCTCCTTTGACCGTAGCAAGAATAATTTTCCCGGAGGTCTGCGTCTCATCTCCTGGGGTTTTCGTCTCTTCAATGAAAGGTAGTAAATGAGCCACTGCTTTTTTCATTACCCTAGCACTCTTGACAACCTGCGGGAGAAACATTTTTCCTGAGCCAAAAAGATCACCGACAGTATTCATTCCGTCCATTAGTGGTCCTTCGATCACTTGTATCGGGCGTTCATACTGTAATCGTGCTTCTTCGGTGTCCTCGATGATAAAGTCGGCGATACCTTTCACGAGTGCGTAGCCCAGCCGATTTTGCACGTCTTTTTTGCGCCATTGTTCAATTTCGAGTTCTTTTTTTTGGCCATCCGTTACAGAGTCAGCAAAACTAACTAGGCGATCCGTCGCATCGGGCCGTCGGTTCATCACCGCGTCTTCAACAAGCTCAAGCAGGTCAGTTGGGATCTCGTCATAAATGCCGAGTTGTCCAGCGTTTACTATCGCCATGTCCAACCCATCCTTAAATGCGTGGTACAGGAATACGGCATGTATTGCTTCTCGCACGGGGTTGTTCCCGCGAAACGAAAAAGATACGTTGCTGAGTCCGCCACTGACCAATGCATGGGGAAGTTGTTGCTTAATTTTTCGAGTTGCCTGAAAAAAAGCCACGGCATAATCCTGGTGCTCTTCGAGCCCCGTGGCAATCGTGAGAATATTTGGATCGAAAATTATGTCCTCTGGAGGGAAGTCTATATCGTTGGTTAATATTTGGTATGACCGTGCGCAAATTTCAAATTTTCGTTCCGCAGTATCAGCTTGGCCAATTTCGTCGAATGCCATAACTACAGTCGCGGCACCGTATTGACGAATCAACTTCGCTTTTTCTCGGAAAGAGTCTTCTCCTTCTTTTAAACTTATCGAATTGACTATGCCTTTACCCTGTAGGCATTGTAAGCCCGCCTCTAGAACATCCCATTTTGAAGAGTCAATCATCAGTGGGACACGAGAAATGTCAGGATCTGAATTAATTAGGTGGACAAACTTTGCCATTAACCCAACGGAATCGAGCAACCCCTCATCCATGTTTACATCAATAATCTGCGCACCGTTCGCGACTTGTTGACGAGCGACCCCTAGCGCACCTTCCAAATCATTGGATTTAATCAGATTGGCAAACTTTGGTGATCCTGTGACATTTGTCCGTTCACCAATGTTTATAAAACCAACTTCCGGAGTGATATTAAGTGGTTCTAAGCCACTCAACCGACAAATCTTCTTTACTTGGGCTGGTTCACGTGGCGGGCACCTACCTACAGCATTTCGTATGGCATTGATATGTGCCGGCGTTGTGCCGCAACAACCACCAACAAGATTTAAAAACCCGGCTGCTGCGAATTCTCCCAATACTTCGGCCATTGCCTCAGGAGTTTCATCATATTGGCCAAATTCGTTAGGTAGGCCCGCGTTTGGATGGACGCTCACGTGTGTGTCTGCGACGCGAGATAATTCTTCCACATATGGACGCAAATCTGTTGCACCTAACGCGCAGTTAAGGCCGATACACATTGGTCTCGCATGCCGTACCGAATTCCAAAATGCCTCTGTTGTCTGACCAGTCAAGGTTCTCCCGCTACGATCGGTGATAGTGCCGGATATCATGATCGGAAGGTATCTACCGTGTGATTCAAATTCCTCCTCTAAAGCAAACAATGCCGCTTTAGCATTTAATGTGTCAAAAATTGTTTCGATGAGGATGAGGTCTACGCCCCCAACTATAAGACCATGAATTGCTTCACGATAGCTTAGACGCAATTCGTCGAAGCTAATATTTCGAAAGGCAGGATCATTCACATCTGGAGATACGGAAGCAGTGCGGTTGGTAGGC
Organism: Gammaproteobacteria bacterium; assembly: GCA_003540955.1. GTDB lineage: Bacteria > Pseudomonadota > Gammaproteobacteria > UBA11873. Next base: position 2,081 of record DPMX01000136.1, on the reverse strand, counting down.
CCAACAACGCCGCAGACATACCCAGCTCGCCCCGTTTTCTCACGATGCAAGTCCACAGCCTGTCGTGCTATCTTTGCTCCAGATTCATTTAATTCATACGCAAGATCGGCTAATCCATAATCCGCTTGTGCAATACTGGTTGAGTTAAATGTGTTGGTCTCGATGATGTCGGCGCCCACTTCTAGGAAGGAGCGATGGATCTCTTCAATAAGATCCGGTTTCGTAATATTCAATAGATCGTTATTGCCCCTCAACTCAACTGTATGTTCCCGGTAGCGGTCCCCTCTAAAGTCTCGCTCATCGAGTCGAAGGTTTTGAATCTCCGTTCCCATTGCCCCATCCAAGATGAGGATGCGCTGTTCAAGTAGTTCTCGAATAGTGTTAGCGATTGAGTTCATTAGAAGTGAGTTTGTTGCCTAGTTACACGTACTTGGTAGGTCTATAGTTTACTACTGGCGCTGCGCAAAAATTCCTGCCGTGATCGACGACGAATACCGCTTGGGCGCCGTTGAATAATTAACAACGCAACCAAGATTGCGATTAGTATCAAGTGTATTATCCAAAGTCCGGCGATGGGGGGCAACACCCCTTTTTTCATTAGCGACTTCCCAACCCCGAGGATATTGTTATATACAAAGTATACTGATATTGCGGTGATCAAGCCCAGATACCAACTTGATCTGCGACTAGCCAGGGCGATTAGTATAGCGAGTATTGGAGTCAAGAGTGTTGCAATTCCGGATGCGAGGCGCCACTGAAATTCCGCTGAATATAGCGGTCCGCGGAATTTAAATAAATCCATAGTTGAGAAGTAGTTTACGTTGCGAGTCAGATCTCGTGGTGAATTATTTTCAATCCGCAACGCGTAGCGCGTGAAACGAGTGATGACATAATCGAGCGCGCCAGGCATTCCACCGTAGCTAATACCGTCAATGAACACCGCAAATCTATCTCTAGATTTCGATTCGACCTCGACATAGGCCTCTTCTGAACGCATCAAACCAACGTTAGTAGCGTTTTGCACCTGAACAAAAGTATTCTGGAGTGTGCGTTGATCCTTTGCGACTGTCTCAGCATAAAAAATTCGTTTCCCAGCACTTAACTCTTTAAATCGACCAGCTTTTACCCCCGCAATCGTCGCTTCATTCTCAGTCTGATTGCGTATTTCAACCAGAGACAATTCCGCACGAGGTTCCGCGTACAATGTAATAAAGGAGACTATCATGGCGGCCCCAAAACTAAGTTTTAGGGTCGAAAGAATTAATAAATGATGCCCACCACCAGCTGCCCTGATCGCTGTGAGTTCGGAATCTCGCTGTAGTCGAATCATTGCGGCAAATACCCCAAGATAAAGACTCATGGGTATTAAGTCCTTTAGTGAAATAAGCATTTTCAAAGATATCATCCGAAAGATATGGTCTGCTGCAATTTTGCCTTCGGCAGCTTGTCCTAAATAGGAAGCAAACCGCGTGCTTAAATAAATAAGCATCAGACCGCCGATGATCATTGAAAAAGCGCGTAATACTTCTTTCATGAGGTATCGCTCTAACATTATTTCGGTCTTGCGAAAATCATTTCGGTGGTGACATGCTTTGCATCAAGCTGGAGCTCAGCTAATCTTTCAACGTGACCGCGACTATTAGTCAGGAAAACTCCGTTGCTAAAATCCGGCCGGTTTTTGCGCACCTGATCCCAGGACATCACCATCGGCGCTGAACCGATATAAAAGTGGACCCAATCTCGGTGCGTATTCTGCCGTCGAGGTTTGTCAAGGCGAACAGGATAACCACCGATCGCCAATATTGGCGCACCGGGCATTAAGTCCGCACGGATGGCCTCAATTGTTTCTCGGGTATCCACCTGCCCTGGTTTTTCGTATCTAATTATCAAAATAATTACGACGATAAATAGGATTATCCCCGGAACGAAAGTCGGCAATCGGTTCTGCGTCAAAGTGGTAATTGCTAACGCTGAAAAAAAACCTAACACCGGGAGAGCTGGATACAAATAGCGAATGTCGTGATCGGGCTTCAGTGCAGAACCCGCGAAGACAACTAATAACCAAACGAGCAACCAATGGT
>DPMX01000044.1 GCA_003540955.1 Gammaproteobacteria bacterium | reverse complement strand
ACCGATCATGCCCGCCTCTTTGAATCGACTTTTCGTTTGCAGAACTTTCAGCAGGCCCATATCAATCGGCCCTAGGGTACGAGTAAAGGCCATTTGTTCGGATTCATCGAGAATTTGATCGCGAAAAACTAACACCGCGAAATCATCCATTGCGGCTTCAACGTTAGTAGCCAAAGAACCGTCAGCTGCAGCACGCAGATCGATCCCTTCCACCTCTGCAGCAAACAACGGATGCAACGGATTACACGTAAATGCACTCATAAGTAGGGTTTTTCACGAGTTAACACGATTTTCATCGACTTGACTCCTCCTCACTACGACGTAGGCAAAACTCGCGGTAGAATAGAGCCAGGCGCCGATTAGATTTTAGCTTGACGGCTGGCACCGCGACTTACAAGCACCGATGGATTTAAAAGGGCCGTCCGCGTGTCTCCCGATCATTAGTTTACGCGCCTGCGATGAAATTTCGACCCCCCCTTATCAGAGGCGAGCCATGGTTACCGAACACTTTCCGCATTTTACCTTTATCGGCGACGCCCAAAATCGCGGCCTGGCCTACGGGGAAACACTCCGTGATCGTATCCATACGACTTTCGAGGTTTACCACGAGCGATTATTTGCCAAAAGTCGGTTGACGGAAAATGACTTTATTGCGCGAGCACAACATGTGCGCTCGATCATCATGAATTTCAATCGCCAATTAACCCAGGAACTCGATGCAATCGCTGAAGCTTCTGAGATGCCTGGTTGGCAGATATACCTGCTCAACGCGCGCACAGAAATCCTGAACGCCAAGATCGACGAATGCACTACCGTATGTTTTCCTCAAAGCGCACTTCTAGGGCAAACTTGGGATTGGTTCGAGGGATTTGAAGAACTTACAATCTTGGTAACTTACGAACGCCCCGATGGAAACAAAATCCTAACGTTCACCGAACCCGGCATGTTGGCGAAAATTGGACTTAATAGTGCCGGCGTAGGCGTGTGCCTCAACTATCTCAATCACCGGCACACGCTAGATGGGTTACCCGTGCACATCCTAGCCCGAACTATTCTCGAATGCCCAAGTGTCGCTGGTGCTCGCCGTTCTATCAAACATGCAGGTTTCGGAAAATCAAGCCATTTCTTGATTGCTGACGTCGCCAATAATGCGCTTAGCATCGAATTCGTGGGGGCTAGCGCCGAAACGGTCGAACCATATAACGCTGCTTACCTACATACGAATCATTGTATTTCCCTCGACGCGCCCGCTCAGGTAACCGAGGAAAATTCATCCACGGCGCGGCGGCTAGCACGCGCACGTGCTCTACTTGGAAACACCGATGAGCGAACATTCTCTGCACTTAAACAGATTTTGGCGGACACACACGGTGCCGATTTTGCAATCAATAACCCATTCCACCCTTCTGCTACCTTTCCTGGCGAACGCATAGGTAGCTGCGGAACCTTTATTATGGACCTAACACGTCGAGAAATGCATGTTAGGAAAGGACCGGGAGAGGCCCACCCGTTCGCCATCTACGCTATCGATTAACAATGACTACTGTTTGACGTCGGATTGTCGGCATCGAAACGTATGTTATCCTTCTATGACGCAAACCGCTTTAATGCCTCTGTCAAAATCCAAAGGAGACATCGCAATGGAATTCGGAATAATACTTGTGCCTCAAGTTCGTGACGGCAAACCGGAGCCGTTCGACGATGTAATGGAACAGATTGTCTATGCCGAAGAGCTTGGCTATGACACAGTATGGTTGACTGAACACCATTTCAGCCCTTATGGCCGGGCGGCGGTCCCGGCGCTCGCGGGATATGCCATAGCGCGTACTTCTGAAATCCGGGTTAGCACAGCTGTGGCCGTGACCTCCTTTCAGCATCCGATCAGAATCGCCGAAGATTGGGCAACGTTGGATCATCTTTCAGGGGGACGCGTTGATGTCGGACTAGGCCGTGGCAACCAACCAGCTGAATTCAAAAGTTTCGATATGTCGATGGACGAAGCTGATGACCGTTTCACAGAGTCTCTAGAAATTTTGCGTTTAGCGTGGACAAAAGAGCAGTTTTCATATGATGGTAAATTTTGGCGAATTCCGGAGACATCCGTCCTACCTAAGCCACTAACCAAGCCTTATCCGCCACTATGGCAGGCTGCACTCAGCGATTATACCGTAGAGAAGGTAATTGCACGCGGGATAAATGGTTTAATCGGGCCATACCTATGTCCCTACGAAACCTTAAAAACGAGTTATTTCGATCCCTGGCATCGTCTAACAGCAAGCGCAGGCCGTACTGATCTTCAGATGGCACACAATGAATTTGTCTATGTGGGTGAAAGTGACGCTCAAGTTAAAGCCGACATAAAAGATTATGTAATGTGGTATGTAAGAACCGCTGCGAAGATTTGGGGGGAACGCGATCGGAGCAAGGTATCGCCGCAGTACGCCAACTACAACGATATTCTCGAATGGCTCGATGTTGTATCGTTCGAAGAGATCTACAACGATCTCGGGATGTTCGGGACACCAGAAGCTGTTGCTGAAAAAGTGCGCTGGATGCGCGACGAAGGTGGCGTAGATCATCTCATTAACTTTATGTGGATCGGCGGATTCGAGCAGGAAAAAGCACTTAAAAATATGGAGTTGTTTGCCAAGGAAGTGATGCCGCAGTTCAAAGAACCGGTGAGGCGTCCTACCGCGGCTCAGGCCTAGTCACCATATTGCGGGTAGCATGCCTAGAATAGATATAGGCGACATCGCCCTCAATGTTCGCCAGTGGGGCAGCGGTGATCCAATGATCCTAGTTCATGGCCTCGGAATGAGCAGCGATTTATGGTTGCATCAAGTGCGACCATTCTCTGAGCATTACCATTTGATCGCGATCGATTTACGCGGGTTTGGACGCTCCGATCGGCCGCGCGGTTCTGGGCTATATACAATCGAAAACTTCGCAAGAGATATTGCCAGCGTGATACGCATTTTGAATCTCGACCCCGTTCATTACGTCGGCACCTCCATGGGAGGATATTTTGGTATCGCTTTGGCCTTAGACTCGCCAGAGCTCTGTCGTTCGCTATCTTTGTGTCACACTGCTAGCCGATCTAGCATCGCTGACGACGTACTTGCCGCACGCACCGCGGCACTTCAAAATCAATCGATGGACGAGTACGCAAAACTTGTGTCGGCGCAAGCGCTAGCCAAGCCGAGCAATTCAGTGATTACTGAGTGGCTGGAAGAACGCGTTGCGAGCAATGACCAAGAAATCTACGCGCAAGTACTAACCGAAGGTCTCCGTAGTTTTGACGCAAGCGGCGCAATAGCGTCAATTCAACTCCCAACACTTGTAATAGTCGGGGAGCATGATCGGATCATCCCAGCACAGAAAGGGTATGATTTGGCCGAAAACATTCCTGCAGCCCACCTAGTAGAAATCGCTGGGGTCGGCCATCTAAGTTATTTGGAAGCACCAGAAATCTTCAACGCGACGGTTTTAGATTTCCTCGCGCAACATTAAGTAGAATTAAATCACTGGAGGAAATCAATATGGCAAGTGTAGCATCAATGGAAGAGATGACCATGGTTTTCGAAAATGAGCTGTCCCTGTGTAACGTCGGACCTGGAGAAAAAGTTTCGGTGTTATCCGAAGGAGACAATTTACAAGATTACGCCGAGGCCTTTCTCCGTGCAGCCGAAAACCTCAACGCCGATGTCAACAACGTTCACATCGCAGCTGGTGCGGCGGGAGGTGGGGCAGAAGAACGCATCAAAGAAGTCGGGGTCAACCCCTTGAGTGAGGACCCGATCGCGATGGCAACACTTAAAGATTCCGACATGGTGGTCGACCTCATGCTTTTGTTATTTTCGAAAGAGCAACTAGAACTGCAAGCAGGAGGCACACGGATCTTATTAGCTGTTGAACCTTTCGAAATTCTTAAACGCTTGTTTCCCGACGAAGATATCCGACGCCGGGTAGAGGTTGGCGAACAACGCGTGCAAGAGGCTAAGACACTGCGCTTTACGAATAAAGCCGGCACG
>DPMX01000012.1 GCA_003540955.1 Gammaproteobacteria bacterium | reverse complement strand
CAAGCCGAACCACTCGGTTTGGGAGATGCTGTACTTTGCGCGAAACCTGCGCTCGGTGCTGAGCCTTTCGCTGTGTTGCTAGCAGATGATCTCATTGATGGTGAAAAGTCCGGTTGCCTTAAACAAATGATCGACGTTTATTCCCAATCCAACTGTGGGATCGTCGCTGTTGAGCCTGTGCCCAAGGAGGAATCGTTACGTTATGGTATGGTTGAGATAGAGCCTATTGGGGATCGTATCGGCAGATTACGCAGTATCGTAGAGAAACCTGATCCCGATGTTGCGCCGTCCAACTTAGGTGTCGTTGGGCGTTATATTCTACCTCCTCAAATTATAGATATATTAGAGGAGACCAATCGCGGTGCTGGCGGCGAAATTCAATTAACGGATGCCTTAGCGAGCCTCCTAGTTGGGCAGGAGTTGCTTTCGTACCAATTTTCTGGAACCCGCTACGACTGCGGGGCAAAACTAGGGTACTTGGAAGCGACCATTGACTACGCATTGAAGCATCCGGAACTCAGTGTCGAATTTGCTGACTTCTTGCGCAGTCGCGCTATCCGACTGTAGGTATCCCGGCCCTTTACGCGAGTGAGAATGTTTGTCCTCACATTCTTCTGCGATAGATAATAGTTGCTTTAGTTCACGAACATCATTTTTAAGGTTCGTTTTCTCGAGTCCCGTTTGTTCGGCTGCGCTATCGAGAAGTGGGAAGAAGGCTCAAGTTGCTTAAAGTTCTTCAACCAGGTGCTTGAGCCGCTCGTACGCTATTTTCGTTGCCATTTGGAACATTCCCAGTGCGTCATATGTAGTCGAGTTACAATATAACCCTAATCCCAGATCTTATAATTTTACGTTAACATAATGATGTTTAAGAGGTTACTACACGAATATAATAGAAGACTTTAACTATTTTGTGCACATTATCTGATGATATCGAAGGACATGAACTCTCGATCCAGAGGAAGCTGCCGAAATCGTTGTATCTAGAGCCCACTCGGTAATTATGCCGAGCCCCAGGATTAACGATCGGGGTATGACGAGATCCTCCGTCTTTTACGCGCTCCGGGCACGCTAGCACCTTGATTGACATCGTACCCGACGATAGTGAAACGGGTGCAACGTATTTATGTTCCAGTTTCTGTGCGGCCTGGACAATCATATTCGGCGTTGGTTAAGCGATGTAGGATGCGGAGTGAAGGTTTAATTGTACCCCACAAGTTCGACATAACCGGTGCCGCTAATAGGTTCCGTCGCTGATTCCCCGGTCACAACGACCGCACCTTCCCAGTAAACAAAGCTTTGATTCCATTCTTGTTCCGACATCCGTGGCAAAACACGTATAGATATCCCGTGGGTCGGGATGCGGATCTGCCAAGCGGCGGGGTAGCGGGCGTTACTTGTAGGACTTTGCCAATACTGTGTAACGGTAATTTGAACGTGTTCGGGGCGGAGTGCTGTTTGAACCCCCTGTTTTGTGAGTAACATCCCGTGACTGACGGCTTCTGTACGGCCCGCCCTATCTCTGATCTGGTAAAACATAATGTCGCGACCGTCGCTGAGTTGAAGGCTAAACCAATCCCATCCGAGCTGTCCGTCGGCGAGTGCGCTGGTACTCCATTCATGGTCAAACCATGCATTGCCATATACTTGGTGATTCCCGGTTGGTGTCGTAATAGATCCTGCGATGGCTAAGCGAGGAATTGAATAATAAAAAGAGGCGTTCCCTGGCGCCTCACTCTTTTTCGACAGGCCTTGGTCACCTTGCACTGTTATTGGACGTCGAGAATTTGCTTTGACGTCAAGTACCACGCCAGCCTCCTGTGCTTTAAGTTGCCAGATACCCATCTCCGCCTCGATAAGTTCGATTGACCAATCACGGATCCAAATCCTAGGCGGCTTATCACGCACGCCAGCAAGACCCAAAGCCGGTCGGCCTTGTCGTTCGAAATTATGGAAAACACCGGATGTAAAGTCTGATATTGCGAAATGGCCGAGATAGACGTTGCTCCTCCGCCACGGCGAGTTCGATTTGGTCGCCTGTGGTCGAAATGCGAAGCGAAATAGAGTCAGTTGAAAACCGAAAGAGGAACCAGTTTCAGAATTTACGTTACCCGTGAAATACCACCATTCGGAGCGAAACTTCGGGTGCGACGAGTGATCTTTTGGAAACTCAAATGGGCGGGGTTCGATGGCGTATTCGAAACCGAGCGGCGGTGCCCCTTCGCTCAAAAAACCTGCTACTGACCAGGAGTTATCGGCGGCCGACAAAAGCTTCACCGCAATTGCAACAATCGAGAGGAATGTGATTAGCAGGGTTCCTAAGGCGTTAAGGTTATTCATAGCGCATGGCGTCGGTCACTTCGATACGTGCTGCGCGATAGCTGGGGTAGAGGCCAGCACCTAGTGCTGCCAATACAGCGATCGCGAATGATTTGACCATTAGTGCCGTCGGGATTTGCATTATCATCGTCCAACCGAAGGACCTTGGGTTCACTACTTCGATGAGAATGACGCCGATCAATATGCCAACGGGTATTGCAATCATCGCTGCCGTCGCCCCAAGAAGGAATGTTTGGGTTAATATCGTGCGGCCCATTTCCGGGATGGTGAACCCAATCGCACGCAATACTCCATACTCTCGGGTGCGTTCTAGTTGTTGTGCTAACAATGCCCCGAGAATTCCAATGACAGAAACGATAACTGCGATGGCACGCAGCAGTTCGGTAATTAAAAACGTACGATCAAATACCTCAAGTGAGGTTTGCTTTAGCTCTGCTGCCGAGTTCACGACGATAGTAGAGTTTGCGTTAATAACTGCTGTCACTGAGCTTGCGGCATCCGCAATGGAGACATTAGGAGCGACATAGATACCAATCCCATCGTAGTCGTCCCTTTCCCAATGTCGATCATAGGTATTACGACTCATCGAAATATTACCGCGTTCCGATGCGTAGTCGGCGTAGATACCGACGATCTGGAACCTTCGCTCACCGGTGTTTGTCTTAATCTGAAGATCATCACCTATATCTAAAAGATTGTGGTGCGCGTAGGGCTCTGTGATGATAACGACATCGCTATCTTCCCATTGCACCCATATCGCTTCCGAGTCGCCAACTTTGAATTGGAACCCTTGCCGTGCTGCCGCATTTAATTTGTAAGCCGACAGCTGCACGTTGCCACTTGGGGTTTTGATCTGCTGCCGCAGAACCGTGCTTGTAGAGGTGACTTCATCGAGGCGTTCAATTTTTTCGACAAATGCTGGCGAGAGTTTGACACCCCGAGACTGGTTGTCGAAATGTTCGCCTGAGACATACAAATCTGCGCGTAATGCAGTGTCGAGCCAATCGGAAACTGATACTCGGAAGCTCATGATCATGATGCCGATGCCGATACTGGCGGCAGTTGCAATCATCAGTGCCGCGCTAGCTGGACCTGTGCGATTGACCGCGGTACTTACCGTCCGCAGACCATGGCGTTCAGGCAGAAAACGTTGAGAACTGAGTAGCCACCTGGTGCCAGCCGATAACGCAATAATTGCAAGCGGGCAGATCGCTGCGAACCCGAAAACGACAAGACTTATACCTACAAAACCTGCATTCGGAGACTGTGAATATTCGAGGGTGAACCAGGATAGCAGGTTGCACAGAAAAAATATTATTCCAGCAATAATACAAATCTGTCGGATATTGGGCGGTTGCACTGAGTTCCTGTTAGTCATCAGCGTTGGTTCAATACGAGTCGCCTGCAGAGCCGGTATCAATGCTGCGAGCAAGGTGGAGGCAACTCCGACAGAAAAACTTCCAAATAAGGTTGTTGACGCAACTGAAAGCCTGTCGATCGAGGTTTTGAAATAAAGATCATTAATTGTAGTAGACACGATCCCAAGCAGACTGTCGGCTAAGAAAACACCCAAGATGATGCCGCCGAGACTACCAATAACGCCGATGCAGCTTGCTTCGATCAAGATACTTTGCAGTACCTGCCGGCGACTAACGCCGAGTGCACGCAAGCAACCAAGGATCTTTCGACGCTGTAGAATTATAAACGTTTCTGTGTTGTATATGAGGAACATTCCCACCAGCAGCGCCATTAAGCTCAAAGCGTTAAGATTTGAATAAAAGGCAGCAGTCATGCGTTTTATTCTGCGTGATTCAGCCGCAAGATCGAGCAATTCAAGCTCGTCACCGTAGGCTGCTGAAATGGTTTTATTTAGGTGGGTAGCCGTATAGTTATCATTGATGAGCAAGTTAATGTGACTGATCCCGTGATAGAGCTGCAGCACTTCCTGCGCGGTTGCGATATCAACAATGATTAAGCCCTTAACGAGTCCCCCGGGAGAGTGCGGTGGCGGTAAGAGCGCAATTATTTTCAGGCGGGCAGTCTTAGGTCCATAGTTAACCGTAAGATACGAGCCGGTTCGTAGGCCTAGCTCGGCGGCCGTGGTCCGACTAATTATCGCCGATCGCGGCTCGGAAATTAGTTTCTCTGGTTCGAACCAAAGTCGATCCACCTTCCCGCCCGGATTGAATTTGGTTCGCGAAATCGGATCAATGCCCAGTAGTTCAATAGCGCGCCCATGTTCTGGCAATGTTAGGCGCTGATTTATAACGGGGGTCATCGGGAGCGCTGGGAATGCTAGAACCATGCGTTGATATTGCTCATTCGTAACAAGTCCTTTAGGACCAACGAGCCGGTGACTAGCTTGACCCATAGTTGTGTGAGTGGCTATATCGAACGCTTCGAAAGCGCTGTGCTGAGTGAGTCGGATTGAGACGATTACCGCAACTCCGACGGCGATGCCAAGTAACGCGAGTCCCAACTGCCAGGGATGTTTTATTAGATGTCGAGAAAATGCAGTGTAGATAAGTGAGGACATGGTTGGTGTTATAGTTCGACGACTTTTCGGTCGCGGATTGTTAGCACTCGATCTGCGTAGCCGATGACCTCCTGGCTGTGTGTCGCCATGATCAATGTTTGGCCGTTGCGTCGAACAAGGCCATCAATGAGACGGATAATTTCATGGCCTGTTTCGATGTCGAGATTGCCGGTCGGTTCATCTGCAAGGATCAGACTTGGTGAATGTACTAGTGCGCGCCCGATGGCTACCCGTTGCTGTTCACCCCCGGAGAGATCTTCAACTGAGGAGCCAGCTTTATTTTCGAGCCCTAAATCGTTCAGAATTTTTAACGCTGGTGTTTCATCGAAAATCCCATTCAAGGTGAGAGGAAGTTTTACATTCTCGAACGCGGTCAAGGTTGGGATTAGGTTATAGGCTTGAAAAATAAAGCCCAATGAGGCTCTTCGAAATTCAGTACGTGCACGTTCCTTGAGATTAGAAATTTGAATGCCATCGATTTCGATCAGTCCACTGGTCGGGCGGTCCATGGCGCCGATTAGATTAAGCAAGGTCGACTTTCCGGAGCCGCTACGGCCGAAAAGGACGACAAATTCGCCGCGATTGATTCTCAGCTCAACGTCGATGAGGACGCGTTGCTTGATGAGCGCTTGGCCGTAGTTTTTGCACACACGGCTTAGGTTAACGGCAGGATATTCGTTGGCCATAAATACATTTAGTTACATGGTCAAGCACAAACGATTCATAATATTAGGTTTGCTCCATCGGAACTCAATATGTCCAACGGTCTTGTAGTGAAAAGTAGAACAAACATAGAGAGTGTCGATTAACTGTTGGCTTTTTCACTTTTTCTAGGGCTTTTACAGCGTTTGGGGATGGTTTTTAGACATACAACGGAACTTATCATGCTCTTCTGTTGACTAACGGTATGTAGATTCCATAACACTCAACTTCCCCTCTTACCCCGCTCCCCACGCGGGGATTTTTTTAGTAGCCCTTTAGCTAGGGTAGATGCAATGCAAACGATAATTCTTGGGATTATCGGTCGTCGATAGAAAATGGCGTAAAATCGGTCTTAGTATCATAGAAGTCGAGTTGCTCGCGATCTTTCAAAAATGCAACAGTCGCATAGGTAACGGGGGTCATCAAGATTTCGACACCAACTTTAAATCCCCAATTGAATACTAAGACGGCAAGGAGCACAGAATTATCCCAGATCCCATAGAAAGCCACTGGATAGAAAAGGAAGCTATCGATACCTTGCCCTATTATGGTTGACCCAATCGTGCGCATCCAAAGATGACGGCCTGACATCATCACCTTCATACGTGCTAATACATACGCGTTAACAAAATCACCAACCCAAAATGCAATGATTGACGCCACAACAACACGCCAGGTATTTCCAAAAACAGTCTCTAGCGCTGGCTGTAAAACGGTGTTGAATGGCTCGGTTGGGCTCGGCGGGAGATTTATGACTGTATGCGCCATAGTTGTCGCAAAAATCATGGCTAGGAATCCGACCCAAATCACCCTTCGGGCGCGAGCATACCCATAGACCTCAGTTAGTATGTCGCCGAAAATATAACTTATTGGGAAGAATATATTCCCAGCGCCAAAGATTATGCTTGCGCCTAAAACTGGCAAAACGAATGGTAACTCCAGAAGACATACTTTTGCGGGCCCGATCAGATTCGCGCATAGGAGCACGGTCACAAAACCGGCCATTAGTAAATCGTAATATTGGAACCGCTTGCCGTGCACGTCGTGCAATGGGGGAGTTGAACTCATTTGCCAATACGGATTGATTTTAGGCTTCGCCGAATAGCCGGGAATGTGTTTGTTGCACGTGTTAAAGAACCGTGAAAGTTTATTGAGACATAGCGCCCTGTATCCAACCCACAGCTCGTCACACCGGTCATTCGAACCGTTCGACCCTTATAGATCCAACGAACTTGATTTAGACGGAGGGTCCCCGCCTCTAATTTTCTTTCTATCGGCACCGCAAAGAATCCCGGGTGATCCCTGGCGACTTCAGTTAAAAATAGCTGCACACAATGATCGACGGAAAATTCTCCGGCTGAAAGGGCTGCTTCTGGTAGGTTGACAACCGTGATCTGTAAGATCGTAGGATCATGGCTATTGCGGGTCCGGTACGTGAAGGTTGTGCCTAACATTGAACTTGAGGCGGTAGGTCCAACAAGCAATTTTGGTGCCGCATATTGCAACGTTATATCGGCGAAACAGCAATTGAACGAGATCGAGCAGATCCCGCTTATGAAGACTCTCCAGGACATGCGTGAGATACTACCAGATGATGATCTTCAAGATGAGTTGTAATTGAACGATGCTCCAGTATTATCTCGCGGTATTTCTCATAGTCGCGGAGCCGTGTTAATATTTCCGGCAGGAATTTAGTATGCCTGTTCAAGGTTCTTGACCAGGTGATTTCTTAAAACCCTAGGAGGACAAAACTATGGCAGCATACAAACCAGAAGAAGTGAATCCTTGTTTGATAGAGGCGATCAATAACGGTGATGTTGAGTCGGCACTAGCAATGTACGAAGCAGGCGCTGCATTTGTTACGGAAGAAGGTACGGTGACGGGTAGTGACTCTATCCGTACGGTGATGGAGTCATTTATTGCATTGAAGCCGAAAATTAGCCTCGTTGCGAAAGAAACCGTCCAAACGGGTGACATTGCAGTGACGCGCGGAAACTGGAACCTTACAGGGACAGGTCCGGAGGGTGAGGCACTAGAGATGGCGGGTCAATCAGTTGAAGTTGTGCGGCGCCAAGCTGACGGAACATGGTTGTTTGTCATCGATCTCCCGAACGGCGCCGAAGACTGATCGTAAAAGTAGTGATCAGCTGTCCCAAATTCGTGTCGATGACATGGGACTCGTAGGTCCCGCCCGGGTTCGGAGAAAGAACCAAGCATAGACACCGAGAACGATCGAAATCGGACCCGAGATTAGATAGGGCGTGTTGGCACCCATGTGTTCGATGACCGTTCCGGCCCACAAGTGCGAAAGCACTGCACCGACACTCATGACAGTTCCTAAGACCGTTTGGCCTGTGGCGCGTAGGCGATCAGGAACGACCTCTTCGACGTAGAGCTGCATACCAATGATGAGCCCCACGACCACTGCACCGTGTAGGAGCTGAACACCGAAGATCCAAAAAAGGCTCGGCGCCAGGGCAGTGATCAACCACCGGGTACCATCGCAAGCAATCCCGGCCGCGATCAGTCCCCGCGCGCCGATCCGATTTAGGCCAGCGCCGGCGAAATAGATAAGCGGGATCTCAACAAGCAGCATTGGAATCCATAGGCGGCTCACGGTTTCGATGGAGCCGCCTCGCTCGGCGACGAAGACCGGGAAGAGTACAATTGGGCCTGACAAGAATCCGAAAGCGAAAAAGGCGATTGCGAGTAGCCGTAAATAGGACGACTGTTTAAGTAGTGCGGCCAAGTCTTCGCGCTTTGCACGCACGGTAATCGCTGCAGCGGATGGTACCCAAAATAGAACAAAAGCCGCGCTGAGGCACAATATTGCAGCGATAGGGAAAATCAGCTCTAGTCCGTATGTGCTTCCTGCCACCGACACATCGGCCCCCATCCGGCCGAGCAATGGGGGAAAGGCGAGGATCATCATCAGGTAACCGACGGTGCCCCAGACTCGGATGCGCCCAAAATGTGCTGCTCCTCCCTTGCCCAAGACGGCAAAGGAAAGCGACGACGCGACCGCCATGGTCGGCGCAGCAAACGTCGACAGAAAAGCCAAACACAAAAGCAAGAGTGGAAAGCTCGAAGCGTGGGGAACAAGCAAGTATCCGAGCCCTGAGCCTGACGCGAGGAAGAACAGGGCGCCGCGTCGCCGCCCGCTTCTGTCGGCCCATTGGCCCCAAAAGGGCGAGGCAACGATCCCCATCAACGGATGCATGGCCAGGGCCAGACCGAGCTGGATACCAGTCAGGCCGGCGTTTTCTTGAAAATACAGGCTTAGGTAGGGGAAGATTATCCCGAGTCCGGCCATGTAGAGAAACCAAAAGAGCGCAATAGGGACGCTACCCGGGTTCATGGGTTGGACAACATCGGACGCACTTCTATCGAGACCAGTACGGTCACCGGCTGAGGTACTTTTGGGTCAGGCAAGCAACAAAGTGATGGGTACAACGCCCACTAGCTCATCCGCTGCAAGATGCGCCGTCCCCCTAGGTTCATTTGATCACTACCGCGCGCCCAGAGGCTGCGATCGGCGAATAAATCTTGATCGCCAATGTTACGTTGTTGCCCCTCGGCAATTGCCTTGTCTTCGTTGAACGCCATCCGATCTATCTCGTGCCAGTAGTCGAGGATTGAGTCTTGCCCGCCGTCATTGAGTACTGAGCAGCGATAGAAGTAGTGAGTCTTCTGTTCAGTTTCAGGGGTTAGGATATGGAGGTTAACTAAGCGGAGGTGATTACCATCGGTAGAGTCTGCCGAGTTTAGGTCTATGCAGTAGGAAAACAAACCGGGTGGCTGCCATTCGACGTGCATGATGTAGTCAATATTGTCCTTGTCTGAGAGCTCACCTTCTCTCATCGAGTAAGCCTTACGAAAACAAGGTCCGCCGCGAGAGTTTATCAACCGATAGACGAATGAGATTTTGTCTTCTTCAATAGTCGATTCGAATTCCTCTTGGGGGCGGCTCTCTGATCTAGCTGGACCCTGTGCAGCCGACAGATCGCTCGATCCAAAACTCGTCCGGTGCACGAATTCGGCATGCGTCGGGTCAAGTAAATTGTCAACGAGCAGCCGATAGTCAGCATCCACAGGGATTAACCCCGAACGTACATTATAAGGCTCGATTCCGAATTCCATGAACGCCGGGATACTGCTTTCATCTCTTGCCCGCGAGGGATCTCCCAACCAGATCCAAATGCAGTTATAACGCTCAATCACCGGGTAGGGATTGGTACGCCATTGTGTTGGGACCTTTTCCTGACCTGGGACACCGTTGCATCGACCATCACCAGCGAAGGTGAAGCCGTGATATGGACAGCGCAGTCCTTTATCTGCAATTACTTCACCCATTGAGAGTGGTGCCTTGCGATGTGGACAGGAGTCCTCAAACGCGTGCACGTTGCCTTCCGCAGAGCGCCATAGCACGATCGGGCGTCCTGCGATTCGCCGCCCGATTACATTGTGTACTTCGAATTCCTCGACATTTGCTGCCACATACCAGGTGTTGAGAGGGAGGGATGAATAGTTGTTATCTGGCATCGTATTCACGCTCTGCAGTTTCAATCACGGTTTTGCTTTTTTCCAGGGTTTCATCGATATCAAGGGTTTTAATTTCACCCAGGACGGCGATTGGATCGGCCGGTGTATATTTCGGCCAATCAGCGGCGAGCATACCGCGTGGCCGTTCCATCTCAAACAGATCGATGAATGTGTCGGCATCTGTTTTGGTATCAAAGT
>DPMX01000089.1 GCA_003540955.1 Gammaproteobacteria bacterium | reverse complement strand
GCACATCACGGGGACGGTTTCGTCATAGTCTTGGACGGGAACATATTCCCAAACGATTTCTAGAGTGTCGAGGTTGATGGCAAATGTATTGTTTGGGAATGCCGAATGGATATACAAAGTATCGTGTGGCAGACCTGTCGCAGAACCAGGTAAAACCAATGGGCCACCTTCATGACCGCGCAAGACTCCAGTGGAAAACGTCCATGCTGCTTGGAGATTTCGGACATTATATTTGTTGATTTGTTTCAGCTCGGTATAGCGCCAGTTCCAGTAATTACCACCAGGGAATGCCCAGTAGTTAGGATCTTGATTAAGTTTTTCTACTTCGGTATTTGACAGCACAACACAAGATACAAGGAGTATCGAAAGCGACGTTAGCGCTACGAGCCACCGTTTCCGCGATGGTTTCTTCATAAGATAATCCTCCACACTGGATTTTTGTCGTTGCTTGCACGCATCCGTCAAACTCCCTGGCATCACAACCGAATATCGACCCGAAGCCGAGGTGCTACAACGTTAAGAGAGCCCAATTTATCTCAAACTGATTTGTTATAAGTGATTATTTTTCCTAACGAAAATTATTTTCTTTCAACCCCAAAAGAGGATTATAGCCGTATATAACTACTCAGCAACTGCTTTCGATTAGAATGAGGCCCCTACTAACTAAGTCTGCATAAAACTTAACAAGACTGCCTGTACTAGGGATCTCCCGCAGCGGAAATACCCCGCTAATTGGCTAAGCCTCAGTTGCCGCCTTCAAAATTGCGCGCCCCCCTGATAAAACACCTTTTCCTAGCGCCCTCACGCGCACTAAGCAATTTTCCCACAACTTCGTCACCACGCTTGCTATTACGAAACAATCCACCCTTTTCGCCCGGCATACGCCGATTTGACTCATAGGTGCGCGCTTCATTGAAATCGTCAAAATCGATAACTTCGGCAATCGCATCGATTTCGCACGAACATGAGAAAAGATTGTCTATTGTTTGACCGCCAGCTAAACGCATACAAGTCAACACATGGTCTACGCGCTCGACCGTTGGGTAATCATTGGCGGATGCCACATAAGTCGTAACCAAAAATGGCAAAAGCACTAAGAGGCTTTTGCTCACAGGGCACTCCAGTAGAGAGAATCAATTCCGGAGTAGGCCTCATTCGGCGGCAATGTATTGATTCCCGGCTGTTGTAAATTGATCAAGTAGACTAAAAGGGCAGTCGGCTGCATCTACTTCCTACCGTATACGTCGGTACGGACGCGATGATTGCCGTCCCCAACCATGGTAGGGATGTCTGGCAATTAATAGGGGATCCCGAAACTTCAGTATCAAAAGTGCCCCCGCGATAAAGCCGCCTACATGAGCCCAGAATGCGACTCCACCTCCCTGGGCACCTAACGAGCCGACGCCGCCGATCATTTGTACCAAAAACCAGTAGCCCAGCATCCAGTACGCCGGGATAACGAAGGTCGTGACAAAAAAACCCAACCAGAAAAGCATGTGCACGTTTACGCGCGGATAAAGGACAAGGTATGCCCCCATAACACCGCCAATTGCTCCAGACGCACCCACCATAGGAATAACTGACGTGGGATCCGATATTATCTGCAGACCAGCCGCAGCGAGACCACAAAGAAGGTAGAAAACGGCGAAACGCGCATGTCCCATAGAGTCTTCGACATTATTTCCGAAAATCCATAAAAACCACATATTCCCTAGCAGGTGCATCCAACTGCCGTGAAGAAACATATGAGTGATCAGTGTACTCCAATCTCCATTTCCTGAAGCGATGCATCCAGTCTGGGGTCCGAGTTGAATGGCGGACCCGGCCGGTAACGTACTGAAGAGCTCTCCGGGAACTAACCCTAACGCACATACAGAGCGGGTTAGTGCAGGATCGTTCCCGAAACCTTGCGAGAAAAACCAAAATGCTGCAGTTAACGCCGTAATTCCGTAAGTTACATAGGGCGTCAGGAGAGTTGGGTTGTCGTCTCGAATAGGAATCATAAATTAGAGCCACAGGAATGAAAATATTTCGTTTTTATAACTCCGCGTCTGTGCTTATTCAACTGGGACGGAAGAGTCTCCGTCTCCGCCACCGACCCGTATGTTCACTTTATTGTTGCTTTTTTTCCAGTCAAATTTAAGCTAAGTCACCTCTAACCGCACGCCTCTATGGATTTTCGATAATTTTACAAAAATGTCCCTTGTTGGTCGTTATCCTATACTATCTCGTTGCTTAACGGCTTTGTAAAATTTTGTTAACTGACGGAATATAAGGAGCAGCTGATGGAGTTTGGAATTACTTTCCCGCCGTATCTCGATGCGTGGAAAGATGCGCAAATTGCCGAGGACAACGGATTCACAAAATCATGGTTTTATGATTCGCAAATGTTGTATAGCGAAGTCTACATGTGCATGACGCTAGTGGCTGAGCATACTTCCACTTTAACGTTGGGGACTTACGTCGCTGTGCCGAGTAACCGTATCGCTCCGGTCTCGGCTCAGGCGATTGGGACTCTGAATCAACTAGCGCCTGGCAGAGTAATATTTGGAATAGGCGTAGGCTTCACTGCGCGACATACAATGGGATTACCGCCTTGTAAGTTGTCACACATGGAAGAACATGTTGAACAGGTGAGAAGTTTACTAGCCGGAGAGGAGTGTCTATTTCGAGATGGAGAACGGGAGAGGCATGTTCGTTTCCTTCATCGCGATAAAGGTTACGTAAATAATACCGATCCGGTCCCCATTCACATCGCGTCGAATGGGCCAAAGTCTCTGGAACTCACTGGAAGAGCGGGTGATGGTTGGATAACACTAGTCCAACCTCCCGATAGTTTTCGTTATGGTTTAGACGCTATCCGCGCAGGGGCTAAAAAAGCAAACCGGACTTTACCTGACACCTTCCATACATCGGCATTAACGACGGCCTGTATTCTGAAAAATGGTGAATCATATACATCCCCCCGCGTAATTAGGCGAGTGGGTCCTTTCTGTATGTTTAATCTACACGCCTTTTGGGAAAATTCCTTTTGCAAGACGGGAGACACTCATTCTGAAGATGTGCCGCAGGACTTAATAGAGCTTTACCAAGACTATGAAAAGAGCTATTTGCCTCAAAGCAAGGTAGGCAAAGAACGATTTTACCAGCAGGTTCATGAAGGGCACCTCGTCTATTTAAGACCAGGAGAAGAAAACTATTTTAATGATTCTTTGATCAAGATGAGCTCATTGACCGGGTCGGCTACCGAAGTAATCGATAGACTTAAAGCGATGGAAGAGGCAGGTTTAGATAGCATTGCTATTCAGGTTGTAGAAAAAGAGAATGCCCGCGAGATGATTGAAGAGTTCAGTAAACATGTGATTGCAAAATACTAAAACGATAACTGTTGAGATTTAGTTCTATGGATAAATTGATACCCGACCAGGTTTTACCTTACCCACTACCTCCTTGGGAGCACGACTTTAGAGTTTTGGCGGTCTTTGGAGAAGCAGATGAAAAAATCCTGAAACCTTTGATTCCGCAACCGCTTCGATTGCGGTCGAACGTTATTCAGATATCTGTTATGCACTTTGACAGTAGTGTGCCGAGCGAACCCTACTATGACGCGGCGATAGTCGCCGACGTGGAATATAACGGAGTAAGTGGTGGCTACTGGGTTTACGGGTTTACAAGTACCGACACTGTCCAGGCCGGCACACGAGAGATCTGGGGTTATAAAATGAAGCGCGGTGACAACTGGCAACTAGGAGGGGACGGCATCCGTTATAAAGGAACGATCGGAAGGCGTGGGATCGATTTGATATCCATCGACATGGATGTAAATAACAAAGATTTTTCACCGCCTACGCTTTTTCCTCGAATCTTTTTAAAGGTTATCCCCCGCGCTTCGGAGCCAAAAGCCGGTCTAAAAAATGTCATTATTATGCGCGCAGAAACAACAAAGATGTATAAGGATCTCAAAGGCGATGCTACGGTGAAATTCGGTCATAGCGAATCTGATCCGTTAGACCTCTTCCAGTCCTCAACCTTACTAGGAGCAAACTACCTGGAAGGGCACCAAATATTACCTTGGGCGGAAGAGTTAGATTAGTTCTTTGAGATCACCGCACGTTACACTAACCCCAACACACACATAAGATACTAGTTATGGAACACGTCCTTTGGAACTTACTCGACGGTGACCGACTTTGCTAAATTCCGCGGTTGATCGACGTCTGCCCCCTTAAGCACCGCAACGTGATAGGCAAACAGTTGCAGCGGGATAGTATAGACAACGGGGGCGATGGGATCTTCCACAGATGCGACATTAAGTACATGGATTCCCTGACTAGGCGATACGTTACCCCTAGAGTCAGCAAAAATGTAGAGCTCCCCACCGCGCGCGCGAACCTCTTCTAGATTAGACTTTAACTTTTCTAAGAGATCATTGTTGGGAGCAATTGAGATTACTGGCATCTCCTCGTCAACCAGCGCTAGCGGCCCGTGTTTGAGCTCTCCCGCCGGATATGCTTCCGCGTGAATGTAAGAAATTTCTTTCAATTTCAAAGCACCTTCCATCGCCACCGGATACATGGAGCCTCGGCCTAAATACAGCGTGTGGTGCTTATTCACGAACCGCTCGGCAAGCGCTGCGATGCAATCGTTCATTTCTAATGCCAAATTAATCTTAGCGGGCAAACTTTCAAGTTGAGCAATCAGATTAGACATACCCTCAGTAGACATACCCGTACGGCGACCCAAAGCGATCACCAATAGTAACAACGCTACTAACTGCGTCGTAAATGCCTTGGTCGAGGCAACACCGATTTCAGGTCCCGCACGAGTCATTAAAACTAATTCGGATTCTCTCGTCAGCGAGCTTTCCGGAACATTACAAATCGCAAGAGAACGCAGATACCTAGAAGTTTTCGCCTCACGTAAGGCAGCGAGCGTATCGGCTGTCTCACCAGACTGAGAAATGGTAACAAACAAAGTGCCATCGCGAACAACGGGACGGCGATAACGAAACTCACTAGCCACCTCAACCGAGCAGGGAACACCGGCCAGACCTTCAAACCAATACCGCGCGATCATTCCAGCATGATAGCTAGTTCCGCATGCAACAATCGTTACGGCCTTCACTTGCTCAAGCACATCTCGCCCTTGGTGCCCAAAAATACCGTCGAGAAGCTGACCGTTATGAACCCGGCCTTCGAGAGTATCCGCAACTGCCTGTGGTTGATTGAAAATCTCTTTCAACATGAAATGCCGGTAACCCGACTTGTCTACCATGTCAGGGGACAATTTGGAGGTGGATTCAGGCCGTTGTACGACCGCGCCAGCAGCGTCGAATATCGTCACCGTTTCGCGTTTTATTTCGGCGAGATCTCCATCTTCCAGAAAGATGAAGCGCTGCGTGACAGGCAATAGGGCGAACACATCAGAAGCAATGTAATTTTCACCGATCCCAAGCCCGATAATTAGTGGGCTACCACGGCGCGCCACGACTAAGCAATCTGGCTCTGATACCGTCACTACTCCAAGCGCATACGCTCCTTCTAAATCGCAAATCGCCGCGCCTACCGCCTTTACCAAAGAGGTTCCTTTTTGAAGGTGGTCGTAGACTAGGTTGACGATTACTTCCGTATCGGTGTCAGACGTGAACTCGTGGCCCGCCAGGGTTTGCTGCTCGCGTAGTTCAGCGTGGTTCTCGATGATACCGTTGTGGACGAGTGCGACTTTATCGCGGCAAACGTGCGGGTGCGCATTTCTCGTACTCGGTTCACCGTGGGTCGCCCAACGGGTGTGTGCGATACCAAGTCCTGCGTTTAGCGGTTTAGTGTTTAGTTCCTCTTCAAGCTGTTGCACTTTGCCCGGTGCGCGCAATCGCTCGATCGCATTATCCTCATTTATTATAGCGATACCAGCTGAATCATAACCGCGATACTCCAGGCGTTTTAGTCCTTCAAGCAAAATTGGCGTGACGTGACGCTGCGCAACCACCCCCACGATTCCACACATCTAAAGTGTTCCTTTTACAATTGCTGATTGAAGTATGAACGACAATTCCTGGACACCCTATTTAACGGTTGTAACTAATTTTTGTGATGCCTAACACTGGAGGTAATTCAAACCACGAGACAAACAACCATCTGGTGTTTCCCGGAGTACGCGCCAATTTCACCGAAGACCGATACACGGCTAATGGCTCGCGCATCCGTAATCATATAATGGTCGGGGTAGACGGATTCGAACCGCCGACCGCTCGGCCCCCAGCCGAGTGCTCTACCAGACTGAGCTATACCCCGAAGGCTTTGATTCTAACCTCCACAAGGCGCTTCACTTGTGCTGTACCAAACGCTCGAGCGAGACTTCGCTCCGCCGGGATTCTCGATTCTAGGCTGCGTCTTCCGCAGCCGAATTAAAGTACGCCACGACGCTCAGCGACGCAAAATATCTAAGACTTCTTCCAATTCCACACGAATTTGGCGCACGATCTGCTGACTCATGCTGCTATCAGCCTTAACTTCGTCACCTGACAGGCGCTGCCTAGCTCCACCTATTGTAAAGCCGTGCTCATACAACAAACTCCGGATCTGGCGAATTAAGATCACATCCTGGCGTTGATAGTATCGTCTATTACCACGGCGTTTGATCGGTGTTAGTTGAGGGAATTCCTGCTCCCAATACCGCAAAACATGTGGTTTAACTTCGCACAAATCGCTGACTTCACCAATCGTGAAGTATCGTTTACCAGGGATCGTTGGTAATTCATTATTGTTCGATGCTTCCAGCATAGGCTTCTACTCGGGCTTTTAGTTTTTGACCAGGTCTAAACGTAACCACGCGCCGCGCGCTAATCGGAATTTCTTCCCCGGTTTTAGGGTTCCGCCCCGGTCGTTGATTTTTGTCACGAAGATCAAAGTTGCCAAAACCCGACAGTTTTACCTGACGACCTGATTCTAGTGAGCCGCGCACCTCCTCAAAAAAGGCTTCAACTAACTCTTTTGCTTCTCGTTTATTCAAACCTAAATCGTCAAACAAACGTTCTGCCATATCAGCTTTTGTTAGTGCCATACTCACTTCCTCAGCGTAACGCCGAAGTCATCGCTCAACTTCAACAACACGCGACTCAAAGCATCTTCAATCTCAATTTCCGTGAGTGTGTTGGAATGGCCTTGAAAAATCAACCCTATTGCCAGACTTTTTTTGTCTGAATCAATACCTTGCCCTCTATATTCATCAAACAACTGCAGGTCGCGAAGGTGCTCTCCCCCCGCCTGGCGGGTGGCGCCAAGTATCTCCGCGGCGGTAATCCGTTGGTCTACGATAATGCTTAAGTCACGCCTGACGGAAGGGAATTTCGAGATCGGGAGGTAGGTTGCAATCGAGGCCGCTGGGAGATTCTCCAATTCGATTTCAAACAACACGATTACCTGCTCGAGGTCAAAATGGCGCGCAATTTTAGGATGCAACACACCGACCTTACCTATGGTCCTCCCATTAACCATAACCAATGCTGACTGGCCCGGATGTAGTGCGGGATCTGTCCCAGTTGACCAACTGCACGTAGGCAACAACAGCGCATTAAATAAGTTATCAAGCTCTTGTTTTACATCATAAAAATCGATATTCCTCGGTTTTTCCCCCCATTGCGGAGGCCGCACGTTTCCTGATGCCAAACCCGCGAGCACGTAGCGCTGTTCGAGCACGTCGGACACCTGTTCAAAGACCGTTCCGAGTTCGAATAGCCGGGCGCCGTCAGCTTGGCGATTAAAATTGTAGGAGGCCGCATTAATTAACCCTGTCCAGATGGACGTCCGCATTACCGACATATCATTAGTAATCGGATTCGACAATTCAAGGGGCCGACGCTTTGGCTCAACAATCTTGGCAGATGCTAGTTCGATAAAACTATACGTTATGGCTTCAAAGTACCCTTGCGGCACGAGCGCGTCCCGAATTCGTTGGTCTCGTTCGTGCCGATCCGACCCTCGCGTCACTGTCATAGTCATCGTCGGCAGAGTTGAGGGAATGTTTTCGTACCCGTATATGCGAGCAACCTCCTCCAACAAATCAGCCTCAATTTCAATATCGAAGCGAAACGATGGCGGCGTAACTGCAAGGTACCCTTCGCTATCCTCAACCCGGCAACTCAAAGTTTCCAAAATTTGCTGTACTTTATCGGTCCCGATTTCGATACCGATAAGGCGTTTAATCTCTGCCGGACGGAAAATAATCGCACCGCGACTTGGAATCGAGTCTGCCACTTCGGTAACTATCACTGGACCGGGGTTACCACCGCAAATATCCATGATCATCGCACTCGCACGTTCGATTGCGCGTTCTTGACCAGTAAAGTCGACACCTCGCTCAAATCGATGCGACGCATCGGAATGTATCCGATACCGCCGCGCGACACCAGCAAGTGTTATAGCATCGAAATAGGCACTTTCGAGAAAAATATCCTTTGTGTGTGGTTCGACCCCGGTATGCATCCCACCCATCACGCCAGCCAGGGCGACGACCCCATCGCTATCTGCTATGACTAACGTATCGGTATCGATCTCAACAGTGTTGCCATCCAATAGCTCTAGCGTCTCGCCCGCGCGGCCGTTACGCACCTGAATCCCCCCGTTGAGCTGGTCGAGATCGAATCCATGCATTGGTTGGCCAAGTTCTAGCATCACGTAATTCGTTACGTCGACTACTGCATTAATGCAGCGAACACCGCAACGGCGCAGCCTCTCGCGCATCCACATCGGCGTTTCTGCGGCAGCATTCACATTACGAATCACCCGACCGACATAACGGGGACATCCATGCGGATTCTCAATTACGGTTGAGAATTTATCGTCGATCTGGGCCGGTACAGGCGGCACGGCCATTTCACTCATTGACATACTGGTCAGCGCCGCGACCTCGCGCGCAATACCTATTAGTGACAGACAGTCACCGCGATTCGGAGTCAACTCGATATCGAAAACTTCGTCATCGAGTTTTAGGAATTCCTCGATGGACAGACCAATCGGAGCGTCTTCCGCTAGCTCGAGCAAACCACCGTCATCCTCGCCTAAGTCTAACTCGGCAGCTGAGCACAACATCCCGACCGAAGTAACCGCACGAATAACCGCATGTTCGATGGTCCGCCCATCCGGCAATTTTGCGCCGGGTGACGCATATGCGACGAGCATGTTAGGCCTCACGTTCGGTGCGCCACAGACAACATCGACTACCTTCCCACCCCCGACCTCTACCCGACAGCAAGATAGTTTTTTCGCATTCTCATGTGGCACTGTCTCAAGCACTTTCGCAATCGACACCCCCGACATCCGCCCCGCAGCCGGTTTAAGGCTGTCCACCTCCAAACCCACCATCGTAAGGCGCTCAGCTAACTCTGAGTTAGACAACTCGAAGTTCACCTTCTCCTTCAGCCATTGTGCGGGAACTTTCATTTGAATCTAGAACTGACGCAAGAACTGCAAATCATTTTCAAAGAAAACACGCAAATCCGCCACGCCGAAGCGGAGCATCGCCAACCTTTCAACACCTAAGCCAAATGCAAAACCTTTGTAATGAGTCGCGTCAATGCCGACATTAGAAAGCACCTTGGGGTGCACCATGCCGCAGCCTAGCACCTCCAACCAATCGCTAACACCATGTTCAGACTCGAGTTTTATATCGACTTCGGCAGATGGTTCGGTAAACGGAAAATACGACGGCCGGAACCGCATGGCCAAATCGTTTTCGTCAAAAAATTCACGCAAGAATGTCTCCAATACACCTTTTAAATCGGCCATGGTCACCTGGGTATCAATAAGCAATCCTTCGACTTGATGGAACATCGGCGAATGCGTTTGGTCATAATCGCAGCGATAGACGCGCCCCGGGGCAATGACTCTCAGTGGCGGCTCACGCGACTCCATTACGCGAACTTGAACAGGTGAAGTATGAGTTCGCAGCAGCCGGCCATCACCGAAATAAAACGTGTCGTGCATCGCCCTGGCAGGATGATGGGAAGGAATATTGAGGGCTTCGAAATTATGATAATCATCTTCGACCTCGGGGCCATCGCAAACCTCGAAACCCCATCGACCAAAGAGTCTTTCGATCATAGACATAGTTGAACTTATCGGATGGACAGACCCGATACTGGAACCTCTGCCTGGAAGAGTTATATCTATGTGGGCACGCGTAAGTTCCGCATCCAACTGCTCATTTTCGAGCACTATCTTCTGCCGCTGGATGGTGTCGTCAATTTCGTTTTTTGCCAAGTTGATTAGACGCCCAGCTTCCGGGCGTTCGGCAGGCGAAAGTTTCCCGAGGCCCTTGAGTCGATGGGTAAGGATGCCCTTTTTACCGAGATACTTAACCCGCACTGCAGCGAGTGCTTCAAGCGTCCGGGCTTTCGCAACCTCGATTACTGCTAATTCAATGATTTCCTGGGTGTTAGACATCTCGTTATCCACAAAACAAAAAAATAAAACGCACAAACAAAGAGGGGAAAGGCAAAGCCTTTCCCCGTCATTACCAGCGCGAAGGCATGGGGCCCTCGGAATCTAATTCACTAGCGCGGCTTTTGCTTGCTCCACTAGC
>DPMX01000367.1:8075-13173 GCA_003540955.1 Gammaproteobacteria bacterium | reverse complement strand
TGCCTCTTTCTCGCGCCCCCAGGCGCAAAACCCCGCGTGCTCGGAGTTTGGCCCAGAGTTTGAAACATGGCCGGCGTTGTAGAATCGCTTCGCTGCGATTATGCCAGGTACGGTGTCGCTCTGATTAAAGTTGACTAAATGGGCTAGACCACCGAGCGCTGCGGATTCTTGCGAACTCACGCCCCGTGCGCCGTAGTCATGCAACATATGACGCAGAACTTGAGGGTTATCGGAGGTGTTTTCGAGCGCATCGCGGATCACCTGTTTCGCCAGCCAGCTTATCGTACCAATCGTGGTTGGATACCACACTGCGCGAAGTAACGCGGTCTCAAAAAAGCTTGTTACCCACCAGTACTTCGGATCAGTGTTGACTAGTTGCACTAGAACATTTTTTGGTGGCACTACAGTCCCTTCGGGTACTGCCTCGATCTCGACCGGCAGGTATCCGCCATGATCGTTTAATACGCCGAGCCAGAGATCACGATTGAAGTGCATACCCTGTTCTCGTTCGATAAATTCGGCCTCATCAATATCCTCCAATGTGATGGGTCGCATGAGGTATTGCCGTAAAAATGCTTGCAAGCCAATGAACAGAGTCGATTGGAATTCACCGCCCCGAGACTCGATGTAACTTGAAACATATTCAGTGCCAGGTGGGTATAAGGAATAGTGGCAATGTTTGTAGTTGTCGGTGTTAATGATGATGTTTTCGAATCCCATGACCGACCTTTGCGTTTACGTATTAAATAAAACTTGAAAAAATTTCCGACCGATCAAGTAAGTCAGGGCGGGTCCCCGTTAAAGGTGTCGGTCCGTCACAAAGTCGGGAAGCACTCGCGCTTCGACTGCCTGCGGCGGTGATATTTCACGCGAATCCCAACCGATCATTTTTGTCGGTGTGAGAGCGTAGTACTTTCGCCCAACGGTGTTCCCAAAGGCAAAGTAATGCTCCGCATAAGGATGGCCGACGTAGAAATATTTCTCGAACACAAGGTCTTGCAATACGTCAAACAGTCCTGAATTTTCCACTAATTCAATCGTTCCAAAAATCCGCACGCCAGCAACGGTTGAAAATTCGTCACCGCTATCAACAAGGCCGGCTAAGTTTCGTTGGGCCTCGAAATTGACTCCATGCTTGCCAGCCGCATCTACCGGCAAATAGATTATCTCGTTTCGAATCACATACCACAAAGATGATAGATAAATTGAGCCATCCTCATTCGTCGTCGCAAGCCGAAACGTTTTTTGCCGTTCCAGATAGGCCCAACGTTTCTTTCCTCTGAGCGGGGCTGCCATACTTGCTGTTACTTCTACGAACTGCGTACTTTCGATCAGTGCCATGGTAGTACCTCCTCAACGCAATGCGCGAAGCTGTTTGCTGTAACCCGGTGCTTCTACGATACCGGGTCGGTTAGACGGACCGCTGGTCCATAGGAATGTATATTCGACGCCGGTCGCTTCGAGTGTGTAGGTATAGCCGGCTGGCAGGTATATATTGTCCCCGGGTCGTGCTTCCAGGACGACTACCTTTCCCGCAGCATCTTCTACGCGGAGTCGGATCATGCCGGAGATACAATATTGCGCTTCATCGAAGTTCGACTGCGTCCAGTGGACGGGCTCATGATCTGCCTTAGCGTAGCAAACGCCTTGTCTGAAATAACGCGCATCCTCACGTTCCTGAGAAATGAAAATCCCAGTATCAATACCAGTATTGAACTCCAAGCGTGGCATCGTTTCTATATCGTTGGCTGACATTACTTTCGGATAGCGTTGTGGATTTGCTTCTAGCTGCTCTTTGGCACCCATGGCCCCTTCCTCCTTCTGGAATCGATATTCTATTAACGTAACATGACGACTCTACTTGTCGGATCGGTTGTGTTGTCTAGTCGTTACCTCTTAAATGCGGCGGGAGAATTCTTCGCTCCAAGATCGGTGGTTGGGGTAAAAGCCGTCGATCCCAACCATCTATTCGATCCGGTACTAAGCAAAACCAGCGGCGCAACTCGACTGCCCCCCGGCTTAAATAGTGTTCCAGGTGGGGATGTCCGATATAGAAATATTTTTCCAGCACAAGGTCGAGGAGTTCCTCGGTGAGGTTTGAATTTTCGACCGCGCTGGCTTTCCCCGCTAATTGTACACCGCGGAAGTTCGTCAAATCCTCACCGTCATCGATAACAGCAGACACGCGGCCCTTGTTGGAATCTAAGACGGGCAAATGCCGTGAAGCCGGTGTAGCTGCTCGGCCCGGGTCACCCACAGTCGGATCGATGGGGAAATAGATAGTCTCGAGTCGCACCACAAACCATATCGGACTGACTTCTATCGCCTGCCTTCCGGTAACGGTAGCTAGCCTCATTGTTTTAGCTTTCTCTAAGTATCCCCAGAGTGCCGCATCGGTCAACGGCGCAATATCTGATTGCGTAACAGGCATCTTATTTCTTCCTTTTACGGTTAGCTTTTTTCGGTGGCTTGCCGGTTTTCGAGAGCATGTCGCTATAGGCTGGCCCTGCAGGATCGCCAGTGTCGCGCCAGCCGCTGTGCAGGACGGGTGCCATTGTCCAAAAGTTAATTGAATCGACACCCGAAGCTCGCAAGGTGTATTTATAACCGGCCGGTGCCCAGAAGTGATCACCTTCATCGACAGTAAACTCCGCAGTGTTGCCTTCAATGTCGCTCACAAGGACTACGAGCTGACCTTTCATGCAATAAAACGCTTCGTCCCAACTCACTTCATCCCACACCAGGTCGTCCATGTCAGCATCGTGGAAACATAGACCTTGGCTATAAAAGCGAGACTCATCGTGTTCGCGCGAGATAAAAATCGCGCTCTCCATCCCTTCTACAAACCGGTAGCGCGGCATCGTTGCAATATCGCCGTGCACGATGTGACGGGGAAATCGGTTTTCGCGTTTTTGCACAGAGGCCCTGATCTCGGCCCCTTTAGATTTTGCGGTCTTGCGTGAGCGTGGAACGGCCATTGTCTACCTCCTTACCGGACATCATGAAATTGTTAACGTTTACTGGGGAGACACACTAGTAATCTTGTTATAGCTCGGCATCCCTGGACGGGCACCAACTGCGGATACTGATAACGACGCGGCAGTTACGGCCGTTCTGACTGCAGTTATGATTGCATCGCCTGCCGCCAGTCGAGCGGCAAGTACTCCGTTGAACGTGTCCCCCGCGCCTGTTGTATCCACCACGTCTTCGGTGCTTCTGGCCGGGATCTGATGAACCTGGCCGTCTGTAAGGCGCACGGCACAACCATCGCCACCGAGCGTGACGATAGCGACGCCCTTAGTGCGCTCTCCGATCTTTTGCAGCTGGTCCAGTAATTGATCCTCGTCTGCCGTTGAGCCTTTAGTGGCAACTCCTCGCGCCAAATCACCGAGTTCGATTTCATTCGGAGTCACAATTGGATTCAGCGACAGTAGATCGACGACTCCAGGTAATACGGGTGCAGGATTTAAAACGCATCGCACAGCAGCGTTCATTGTCATTTCGATGGCTGTCCTGACTGCGGTTACGGGAATTTCAGTACTAACTAGAACGACATCGGCTGTGGGGAGCAATGTCGATAATTCAGAGCGCACATGTTCCACGGAAACGGAGCTGTTTGCTCCCGGTCCTAGTGCGATTTGATTCTCTCCATTTGCGTCAACCACAATTAGCGCCGCGCCGGTTGGTTCATCGTCGAGTAGGGCGACTCGACTGGTGTCAACGTTATCGTTTGTCAGTTCCGCTAATGCACGCTTACCCGAATCATCTTTACCAACAGCACCTATCAATGCGACGTTTGCGCCTACTCGCGCGGCAGCGACCGCCGCATTTGCACCTTTCCCGCCACCAAAAGTCCTCAAGCCAGCGCCGACGACAGTTTCGCCCGGTGTCGGCAGGTGTGGTGTCGAAATTACCAGATCAGTGTTGATTGCTCCAACGACAATTACGCGGTCAGTCATTAATTTACGAGCTCCTTGGTGGGGACGTAGACTCGCGCACGATCACTTCGACGGGAAATGAGTTGGGTCGAGTCTGATTAACGTCACCGCGAATGAGATCCAATAACAACTCCGCTGCACGGATACCCATTTCTCGCGCTGGTTGGCGTACCGTGGTTAGTCCAGGCGACAGTAGCGGTGCCATTGGCACATCGTCGAAACCGACGACGCTCACGTCACCCGGTACATTGATTCCGCTGGTGCGACAATATTCGAGTGCTCCAATTGCCATCATGTCGTTTGCACACAGCAACGCTGTTGGCCTCCGCTGAGTCGCTACATCGAGGAGCTGTCTAGCCAGTTTAAATCCGGAATCCATTCGGTAGTCGCCGATCAGGACGTCCATGCCGTCTGGATTAAGACCACCCAAAGCGAGCGCTTCGCGATAACCGGCTAGACGCTGTTCGGCAGTCCATAGCGCTGTCGGTCCAGCAATACATCCAAACCGCTCATGACCGAGAGCAACCACGTGGCTAGCTATTTCCCGGGCGCCTCGACGACCGTCTGCGAGTATTGTTGGGAAGTCAGCGCCGGGAACTCGTTCATCTACAAGTACCACAGGTCCAAGCGACTGAAGTCTGAGCAGGGATGTCGGTGATTCGTCAAAGCCGGTTAGGTATACGACGCCATCGACTCGTTGGCTTCGGAGTAATCTAGCGTTGCTAGACTCTACCTCCTCAGTGCTTTCTGAACTGCAAAGCACAACTAACACGTCGCGCGCTGCTGCCGCGTGCGCTGCACCACTGGCTAGTAGACTGAAGAACTGATTGGATAGATCCGGGATGACGAGGCCGATCGTAGAGGCTGACTGCCGTTTTAGATTGCGCGCAAATTCGTTGGGGATGTAATCCAATTCCCTTACGGCGTTGAGAATTCGCGCTCGACGATCATCACTTACGGGGCCGGTTCCGTTCATCACGTAGCTGACGGTACTAACAGATACTTTCGCGTGCACTGCGACGTCCTTCATCGTCGGACGTTGGCTCGATTTCAATCGCGAGGCCATCATTGCTTATTTGCTGCTACCACCGGCAGCCCACAAGACGATTGAGGCCCAGAGCTTTGCGTAGTGGGGCCAAGCCATAAATTCTGGTGGAGCC
>DPMX01000367.1:5928-7786 GCA_003540955.1 Gammaproteobacteria bacterium | reverse complement strand
GTGGGGCAAAGCCATAAATTCTGGTGGAGCCCAATGCGGGGCAACATCCGAGGCGAAGGCTACTGCGCGTCCTTTTTCTACATTGTCGACGACCAGCAGTGCGTCACCGTCGTGTTCCGCGATTACAGTTGCTCCTGGTTTTGCTTTCAACTGATTATAGCCAAGAAGAATCGGCCAGTCGGGAGGCGTGCCTCCAAGAGCGGGGTGTTCAGGGTTCGGAAATGTCGCGATTACTCCTTCGGGCGCTTCAATACGGTCGTCACGGTCGAGCATAGACACAGGCAGTACTCCCGCTAGCGGCGTTACCTGATAGCGTGCGCGCCCATCGATGCCCGTGAACGACATATAACCGCCGGCCATGAGTAGGCCACCGCCACCTTTTACGTATTCAGCGATTAAGCTCAACCGATTCACCGTGCGTTCCGACCGATGCCAAGTCTCATCGCACAGTAGGAATGAATTCGATCCAATGTCACTCAAGATGATCACGTCGAATTGTTCGAGTTCGGCTTGTGTCTTAGGAAAGCGTATCGATACCTCATGGGCACGTACATAAGTGACGTCGTAACCGGCATCGGTGAGGGCAGCTAGAAAAACGCCTGCACCTTCCTCATATTCGGTCGAGTGAAATTCGTCGAAACCCTTTAAGTGGATGATGTGTTTGATCCAGGATTCGCCAACGACGAGTACGCGCAACGTTGAGGATTTTCTTGAATTCATTGGAAATTTGCCTCCAGTTTAGGGAATGGGACGGTGTATTTTTAGGGCCCCGAGAGTCGGCAGCGCCACCTATCCACTTGCCTTGCGAGCTTGATCTTAAGTGTTAGGCTTTATTTCCGGCTGCGAGCTCACTCGAACTCTTACACTTATGCGTTCCGAGTGCGGTCATAATCTGGCTCCGACATCCACGGAGCAATTATATTCGTTTCTACATTAATCTATGCTCGTCTAGTCGTCAAGATACCTGGGTCCAATGATTTAGAGATGGAGATCTTTGTTTTTTGACTCTCAAGATAGCCGATATTTATATGGGAAAATGGTTTTCTTAGTTGGAAAAAGAAAAATAAAATAATTTAAATAGAGGTAGTAGTAGGGACTACACGAAAATTCGCCGGCTTCCGTATCTTGGGGTTATTTAGTCCTGAGTTATCCACTTCATGAGTGGCTTGAACATATGGGGCAATCTAGTATGATTACTCATTTAGAAACGTTTCTTAGATCTAGTTTGGTCGAAAACTTATAACCTAAAACGGCGGTCGCATCTGGCGTGACTCGTAGGCGTCGCCACTAGTCAAATTTCCAGTGTGCAGTGCTTGCGCAGCACAGAAATTATCGAAATTATCGGCAGACCGAAAATTCGTTAGAAGGAATACGGTTGATGTTTGGAGAATTACTTGGTCGAAAGACTACCAATAATCATCGATTGTGATCCGGGTCAGGACGACGCGATAGCATTGCTATTAGCAATGGCCCCAGCACACGAACTAGAGATTCTCGGAATCACTACGGTCGCTGGCAACGTTCGACTTGATTTGACGACTAGAAATGCACGGCTTATGTGTGACATTGCGAGTCGAGACGACATAGCTGTCTATGCCGGTTGTGATAAACCGCTTAAACGTCAATTAGTTACGGCAGAGAAAGTGCATGGCCTCTCGGGCATTGGCGGCATTAAGGTCGTCGAGCCGCGTGCAGCGCTTGGGAAGATCCACGCAGTGGATTTTATTACTAAGACGTTACAAAGAGCGGTAAATGTTCCGGTTACTTTGGTGCTTATGGGTCCGTTAACGAACATTGCTACCGCATTCGAGATGGACCCGTCTATTACAGCGGGCATCGCCGAAATCGTATTGATGGG
>DPMX01000367.1:0-5630 GCA_003540955.1 Gammaproteobacteria bacterium | reverse complement strand
TCGCCGAAATCGTATTGATGGGTGGGGCCATGCGGGAAGGTGGAAATATTTCTCCATCGGCGGAGTTCAATATTCTGGTGGATCCACATGCGGCAGATCGTGTATTTCGCAGCGGTGTTCGCATCACGGTTATGGGGTTAGACGCCACTCATCAAGTACTGTCGACAGTGGAACGTAGAGATCGCCTTCGCGCGATCGACAACAAAGCTGGCCGTGCTGCCGTGTCTATTCTGGACTCTTATAATAAGTTTGATTCTGCTAAATATGGCTCTAACGGAGCGCCTTTGCATGATCCGTGCACTATAGCTTACTTGTTGAAGCCCGAACTTTTTCACGGCAAAAATTGTAACTTGACGGTTGAAACGGAATCGGAGCTAACGATCGGACATACGGCTGTCGATTTTTGGCGGGTGACCGATCGTCCCCCGAACGTTAATTGGATCCATACAGTAGATGCGAGCGGATTCTATGACTTGTTGTTCGAAGGTTTAAGCCGGTTTAGTGACTCGTGAAAATATTAATGCTGCAGCCGCTATCTGCGCCAGGAATTCATTCGGTTGGTATATAAACACGCATAATAAATACTACTAAGGAACTTAGAGTTATGCTTAACGACTCGACGATGATGCTTTTCGCAGGGAACTCGAATCTTGCCCTCGCACGCGCAGTAGCAGGCCATCTCCAGGTGAAACTCGGCAAGGCGACAGTCGGAAGATTCAGCGATGGAGAGATTAATGTCGAAATCGAAGAGAATGTGAGAGGACGGGATATATTTGTTTTGCAGTCTATCTGTCAACCGACAAATGATAATTTGCTTGAGATGCTGGTATTGATCGATGCCTTGCGGCGTGCATCGGCGGCGTATATCACGGCTGTCGTACCATATCTCGGGTATGCGCGGCAAGACCGTAGGCCCCGCTCTGCACGTGTACCAATTACCGCGAAGGTGGTAGCGAATATGATTTCGAGTGTTGGTACTGATCGGGTAGTGACGCTAGATCTACACGCTGATCAGATCCAGGGGTTTTTTGATATGCCAATGGATAACATCTATGCCTCTCCGGTTTTGCTTGGTGACATTTGGAAGCATGAATATCCCGATCTCATTATAGTTTCGCCAGACGTGGGCGGGGTCGTTAGAGCACGCGCTGTAGCTAGTCGCCTTGACAATGCCGACCTTGCTATCATCGACAAACGGCGACCCCGTGCGAATGAGGCCAAGGTAATGAATATCATCGGCGACGTTGGTGGTCGCAGTTGCGTAATCGTAGATGATATGGTCGATACAGCGGGAACGCTATGCAAGGCAGCAGACGCCTTAAAAGAAAACGGTGCAAAACGTGTCGTAGCGTATTGTACGCACCCAGTGTTATCGGGGCCGGCTATTGACAATGTGTCGCAATCGAGTCTGGATGAGTTGGTGGTTACCGATACCATCCCGCTATCAGAGACGGGGGAGGCATGCGAGGTTATCCGACAGTTGACGGTCGCTGAATTAATTGCTGAGAGTATTAATCGAATAGGTACTGGCCAGTCAGTCAGCTCGATGTTCATTGATTAGAAGCTTCGGTTCTAACCAAAGTCGTGGATCAATGATTGCGTATACCAGTGGCTATGGTTGTGAGCCGAGTTTCAAGTTGTCTCAGCTTGCGCCACCTGAGCACAAACATTAATATTTATTCACTCGATTAAGTAACAGCGCGTCTAGTGACACCGCAAATCATATTTAGGGGGCTTGCGCCGGTCTAAACAGGGTTTAATGTAATAAATTCGCCGTCGAGTTTTGCAACTCCCAAACGGGGAGTGGTCAACGTATGCGCGCGAAATAGAGTGGACTACTATGAAGCTCGAAGGAACCGCAGATTTTCGCTACGAACCACAAGATGTGTGGACTGCGCTCCATGACGTCGACATCCTTGTAAGGACTATCCCTGGGTGCAAATCCATGGAGCCTGATGATGAAGGTGGTTATGTCGTGGCGGTCTCGCTTGGCGTGGCTGCCATCAAGGGCGACTATGAGGGGAAGGTCCGTGTTACAGATGTCGATTTTCCGCATCACTATGTTCTCGATGGTGAGGGTGCGGGGACACCGGGCTATATCAACATGAAGGTAGACTGCTATTTGGATACAGTGGTGGATGGAACATTAATGCGCTGGTCTTGTGATGCCGAGGTTGGCGGCTTGATTGCCGGTATCGGTGGACGCGTAATGACCGGAATCTCCAAATATATGGCGAAGCAGTTTTTCAAGGCGTTAAACGATGAGATGAAGAACCTTTTTGAAGAAAAGAAGACCAAATCAGCAGAAGGTTAAACGATATGAAACCAGCTAATTTTGAGTATTTTAGAGCGACGAGTATCGACCATGCGTGTGAATTATTGAGTGCTCATGCCGACGACGCAAAGATCCTTGCCGGTGGGCAAAGTCTCATTGCCGCGATGAACTATCGTTTGGCGAGACCGCAGGTTCTAATTGATATTAGTAATATCGACAATCCTAGCCAAATCACGGATGAAACTGATGGCGTTCGAATAAAGGCCACTACGACACAAGCGATCGCTGAGCATGATCCCGTCGTTCGGGAACGCCTACCCATGTTAGTCGATGCGCTGGAGCACATTGCGCATTTTCAGATCCGTAACAAAGGTACCGTCGGCGGCAGCATTGTAAATGCAGATCCAGCTTCTGAATTGCCCGCTATGTCGCTACTACTGGACGCCGAATATGAAATACAAAGTAAGTCAAATAGGCATGTTATGGCGGCTGAAGATTTTTTTATCACCTATATGACAACTGCACTGCAAAGTGATGAAGTTCTTGTATCGATTTTATTTAAGGAACCACCGAAAAACTGCGGTTGGGCATTACACGAAGTTGCACGGCGCGCCGGCGATTATGCACTGGTAGGTAGTGCGGCAATTATTGCGCTTGACGATGGCGGGAAATGTGTTCACGTGCGTGTGGTCCTTTTCGGCGTCGCGTCAACCCCGGTGCGGGCTAAAGCAGTGGAGGAACTATTAGTCGGGCAGGTTTGTTCAGATGAATTATTTGAAGAGGCTGCAAAAAGGGTGAGCGAAGTCGTAGACGCGGAAAGCGATGTACATGTCACCGATGAATATCGTGGTAACGTTGCCGAAGTGCTAACGGTTAGATCCCTGGTAGACGCCCTCAATCGAGCGCAAACCGCCAGTTAAGGAGTTGAAAATGGTTGATAAACAAAAGATTCATCTTACTGTGAATGGAACTGCCTATGATAGGGAGATTGAACCTCGAACACTCCTGTCTGATTTTATTCGACATCACCTCGATCTCACCGGTACGCACGTTGGTTGTGAACATGGCATCTGCGGGTCATGTACGATCTTAATGGATGGTCTACCTGTCCGCTCTTGCCTTACCTTTGCGCTGCAGGCGGAAGGTAAGGCGATTGAGACGATCGAATCGTTAGACAAAAACGGGGAGTTAAGTCCGCTGCAAAATGCTTTTTGGGAAAACCAAGGCCTTCAATGTGGTTTTTGTACACCAGGAATTTTGATGAGCATGAAAGCCTTTCTTGAAGATAATCCAAAACCGGCACGCGATGAGATTCGGGAAGCTTTATCGGGTAATTTGTGCCGGTGTACCGGCTATCACGATATTGTTGACTCAGTCGTGGCGGCAGCCGAAGCCGCACTATCATCCGGCACAGCAAAGGCTTAGGTGGGGTTTACTGCGATGAAAAAACCAATTGAACTAGCTGGTGTAACCAAACATATCGGGGTGCCCCGTAAGCGTAGTGAGGATCCGCAAATTCTGATGGGTCAGGCAAAGTATGTTGATGACATAAAATTGCCGGATACTCTAGAAATCGCTTTTTTTCGTAGTACGCATGCCCACGCACGGATTAAGAGTTTGAAGCTTGATGCGGCTAAGAAGCATCCGGACTGTATACATATCTTTACTAACGAGGACTTTAGTGCTGGGGCGACGACATTCTTTCCGAACACCCGCGGTACTCTACACCCTGTGTTAATGCCGTTTTTCGCACACGGTAAAGTACGTTTTGTGGGGGAGATCATCGCAGCGGTAGTGGCTCCGAGTCGTTATATTGCGGAAGATATTGTCGATTTGATTGAAGTGGAATATGAAACTTTACCGGCGTACAACGACGTAGAAGATGCAATGCAACCAGATGCTGTCCTGATTCATGAAGATCTTGAAAGCAACGTGTATTACGCGGATTCATTTAGTAACGGCGATGTCGACAAGGCCTTTTCTGAAGCTGATTTGGTCGTAAGTGAAAAAATTACAACCGGCCGCACTTCAGCTGCACCGATGGAAACGCGTGGAGTAATGGCTGCTTGGGGTTGGGACGATACGCTGACTGTGTGGTCGTCGACGCAGATGCCATATCCTTTACGTACGTCAATTGCAGTAAATTTGGGAATCTCTGAACAGACAATCCGGGTGGTCGCGCCGACTGTCGGCGGGGGGTTTGGACAAAAGGCGCACTTTTTCCCAGAAGAATTTATCCTGCCGTGGATCGCGAAAGAGATCAAGCAGCCGGTAAAGTGGATCGAGGATCGACGTGAACACTTGCTGAGTGCGTCGCACGCGAAGCAATGTACCATCTACATGAATATCGCTTTCATGAAGGATGGCACGATGGTTGGGATGAAGATTAAGAATATCGGAGATTCTGGTGCCTATTCACAGTATCCCTGGTCTGGCCTTATAGAGTCTGTG
Source organism: Gammaproteobacteria bacterium (assembly GCA_003540955.1). GTDB lineage: Bacteria > Pseudomonadota > Gammaproteobacteria > UBA11873. The sequence continues at coordinate 904 of DPMX01000367.1, read as the reverse complement.
GCAGCAAATAATGGGGCCCCGGGCGCCTTCACAGTGCCAAATATCAGTTTCGAGACGGTCGTCTGTTTAACTAATAAGATGTCTACGGGGGCCTACCGTGGAGTTGGCTGGTCGGCCGGCTGCTACGCGCGCGAAATGGTGATGACCAAGGCGGCAAGGTTGTTAGATTTGGACATCGTCGAAATTTACCGGAAAAATTTTATTCGCCACGATGAATTTCCATATACCACGTCAACTAATCAGACATACGACAGTGGCGATTATCACAAGGTGTTGGAAAAATGCATGGAAATGTCGGACTACGAGCAGACCAAGAAGCAACCGCGCAGCACCAAAGATGGAAAACTCAGGGGTGTCGGAATTGCATTTTTCGTTGAGCAGACTAACTGGGGTAGTAGATCAGCGGAAGAGAGTGGTTTTCCTGCGACCTTGCATGACACAACAACAGTAGAAATGGACCCAACCGGAAAAGTTACTGTCAGAAGTGGACAATTTAGCCATGGCCAGGGGCTTAAAACGACGTTGGCCCAAGTAGCAGCCGAAACGCTTGGTGTGCCGTTCGACGATGTTGTCGTCCTCGACGGCGATACGGCAACAGGGGCATATGGTATGGGGACGTTTGCCAGCAGAAGCGCGGTTATCGGGGGTGGATCGGTGATTCGAGCCGCAACGGATGTTCGTAATAAGCTACTTACCATTGCTGCTCACGTAATGGAGGCGAACGCGGCTGACTTGGAAGTTGACGAAGGAAAAATTTATGTGAAGGGATCTCCTGATCGCAGCATGACTGTTGCTGAAATCGCCTATATTACCTACTACGACCGTTTTACTCGCCCCGATGAGGACGAGGTGGAACCGACTTTGACCGCAACCCGACACTATGATCCGCCGGCTGCTTACGCCA
>DPMX01000370.1:11200-11351 GCA_003540955.1 Gammaproteobacteria bacterium | reverse complement strand
AATTAGCTACCTCACTATTTTTCTATATAAGATTTCTTGCTAAGATTAGTAGAGTTAACCTCGTCCAATGGGGTTTTTCCTAAGGGGTGGCCGTAAGGCCTGAGACATTATTCAATAATGAACCCTGTGAACCTGATCCGGATAATGCCGG
>DPMX01000370.1:10176-10896 GCA_003540955.1 Gammaproteobacteria bacterium | reverse complement strand
TCCGGATAATGCCGGCGTAGGGATAGGATGCTACTTTTTGTAGTTTTCTCTACCGCATCCGGGTCTCTTTGAGCGAACGCGCCCGGGGACTTTTATGTATTTTCGATTTTCCGCCTTGCTGCTGATTACCGGACTGCCAGGTACTTTACTAGCCGACACTACGTCACACCCATATGAAGAGGTTATCGTAAAAGCTGGGTTCTATGACACTAAGCTCATGGAGAGCGCGGGCAGTATTAGCGTGCTTGACGAAGCCGTTATTACCGGTCGCTCGGCACAGCACCTCGAAGAAACCCTTGGCGTACTACCAAATGTCAGCTTCACGGGCGGTGGCGGGCGAGCACGGTTTGTTCAAGTTCGCGGAATCGGTGACCTTGAGCAGTTCGTAGATCCAAAACATTTTCCTTCAGTTGGGATTACTATCGACGGGATAGAGGTCGGCACAACAGCAACGGGTAGCAGGCTAATGGATGTGCAACAAGTCGAAGTTTTGCGCGGGCCACAGGGTACACGCTTTGGCGCAAATGCGCTTGCCGGGATGATCAATATTCGCACCTCAGATCCGAGCGAGATTTTATCCGGGTATGTAGATGCTGGATACGCAAACTTTGATACTTGGAACGTTGGTGCTGCTTTAAGCGGACCGTTAACCGAACGAGTTGGGGCTCGTATCAGTCTGCGCAAAAACAACTCCGACGGTTTCCTCGACAATACATTTCT
>DPMX01000370.1:0-9880 GCA_003540955.1 Gammaproteobacteria bacterium | reverse complement strand
TTTCCTCGACAATACATTTCTTGGGCGCGACAACACCAATAAGCGAGATGAGTTTTCGAGCCGTGGCAAAGTGCACTGGTCGCTTTCCGGCGACGCGGACATCAGACTAACGGCAGCGTATTCGAATATAGACAACGGTTATGATGCTTTCTCATTAGAGAACAACCGCCGTACACGTACGGACCGCCCCGGTACCGATGCTCAAGAAGCAATTACGATGGGTTTATCCACAAATTGGACCCTCTATGCCGGGCTACAATTGGAAACTCAAATCAGTTGGAGTGACGTTGATGAGCAATATGGGTTCGATGAAGACTGGGTGTTCGCAGGTTTTTGTGATGGCGTAACCTGTAACCCTCTGGTCGAATTTAACAGTACCGATCTATTCGAACGCGATCGGGAGGTTTTCTCGGCCGATGTGAGAATAAAGTCTAACCCAGCAAGGATCGACTGGGTGCTTGGTTTTTACGCCCAACAACGTAACGAGGATCTCGATCGCCAACACTTTGGGCGCTTTGCGAGTACATACGAAACCGAGCGCTACGCCGGCTACGGTCAGGTAATAGTAGAACTTAACAACCACTGGGCAGTCACCGGCGGGTTTCGCTACGAGCAGTTCAATGATGAGTACTCAGACACTAACCGCCTTATTACTAAATCAAAAGAGGGTTATTGGAGCGGGCAACTTACCGCTGAATATTCCTTTCTCGACGACGTCTTAATCTTTGGAACTCTCTCGAGAGGGGTAAAACCAGGTGGAGTTAATACGGACACGAGCTCTAACCTTCCCTTGGTCGCGGCTACATTTAGGACATTTCTGACGGAACGTCAAAAATTCGCCTCCGAGACCCTGTTTAACAAGGAAATCGGTATTAAAGCCTCGGTTTATAATCACCGCCTACAAATGCGCTTAACGGCCTTCCACATCGATCGCTATGACGCACAACTCGAAAGCTTTACCTTCGATCCGAGCACATTCATATTCACCAGTTTCCTTGATAGCAAAAGTGATGCTGAAAACTACGGAGTGGAACTCGAGCTCGATTACTTTCCAAATCGTGACGTTAATCTTTTCGCTAACATCGGCTACCTTGAAACAAATGTGGAACGGATGACGGTATTTGATCTCGATCGTTTGACATTTCGACCGTTGGTCGACCGGGACCAAGCGAAATCGCCGAATTGGACTTACAACATCGGGGCCAATCTTAAATTTAACGATCGGCTACACGGGCGTTTTGAAGTTGAAGGACGAGATTCTAACTTTTTCGGCTACTATCATGATGGGAAAATTGAAGCCTACGCCTTAGCGCATGCTAGCGTCAGCTACACCGTCGGACCAATAACAGCCCAAGCATGGATGCGAAATATATTTGGCACAAATTACGCGGTGCATGGTTTATTTTTCGCTAACGACCCTCGCGATGCATTCACCCGCAATCGAGAGTACTTTCAACGCGGTGAACCTCGTGTATTCGGATTAAACTTAAGTTACAGATTTTAAATAGATGTCGCGAAATGGAGTTACAATTTTCGGTAATATCCTCTACACAGAACAGATGCTCATTAGGGATCGCGATAAAGAAATGCTACTCGCAAAGAGAAGCAATGCTTGGAGCAATGATCAATCTGCCATACTTATTTTTATCCCTACTAATTTTTCCGAATACGGTATGCCAGCCTAATGGACAACCTGGTAACAGTAGCCCTGTCGTCAATCGCGGCCACCCCAGCATGGGAGGGCGTTGCTGTCGCCTTTGCAATAGCATATCTGATACTCGCTACCCGAGAAGTAGCCCTTTGCTGGTACTGTGCCCTATTTAGTACTGCCATATACACAGTCTTATTTTGGGATGTAAGGTTGTTGATGGATTCGGCCTTAAACGTCTTCTACATGGGAATGGCAGTTTACGGTTGGCAGCAATGGCGTTTCGGCGGCGCGGATCATAATGGGGTGGCAATCGAGAAACTCACAAGGACCGAACATCTAAAAATACTTTGGTCGATTGGGCTACTAACTACGATCTCCGGGCTGTTGCTAAGCCAGAATACCGATGCGGCTTGGCCTTTTGTCGATTCGTTTACGACCTGGGCAAGTGCAATCACTACGGTAATGGTGGCAAGAAAGATCTTAGAGAACTGGCTTTACTGGCTTGTTATTGACGCAGTCTCAATCCCTCTGTACATCGAGCGCGAGTTATACCTGACGGCAATCCTGTTCACGGCCTATCTCGTAATTGCAGTCATCGGCTATCTAAGCTGGCAACAACGATACGCACTCCAAAGCACGGAACCGTCAATTGCGAAACGTTGACCGTATTCTGGCGGATTGGCAGGAATGGGACACTCCTTGGTCTAATCCTCCAAAGATTCTACGCGCACTCATCGGCGGCTCCACCAACGAAAGTTATCTTATCGCCGTAGATGGCGGGCGGTGGGTCCTGCGTCTTAACACATGCAAATCATCTAAACTAGCTGTTGACCGTGCGCGTGAAGAAACTATTGTTAAACATGCGGCGGCGGCGGGGATTGCACCGACAGTAGGTTACTGTTCGGTTCAAGCCGGTGTCCTAATAACAGAATTTGTCGATGGAGTGCACTGGGACAAAAAAACAATCACTGACCCGGGAAACCTAAGTCAGCTAATCAATCTTCTTCAATCTGTTCACACCCTAGATGTCGATACACCAGCAATTAATTACTTTATGTACGCGGAGCAATACTGGGCCGCTCTAAATGCGGAAAAAATCAAAATTCCACAGAGACTTCAACACGAACGTTCGTTCATAATGGGTCACCGAGAATATGATTTTCTCAACTCACAGGGCACTCATCTTTGTCATCATGACCTTAGTCCATCGAACATCATTCAGCACCAAGATCGTCTCTACCTACTGGATTGGGAATATGCCGCCCGCGGATCGCGTACATTTGATTACGCCGGCTTTCTGACAGAATGGGAAATATCGATTGACCAAATTCAAAAATACGAAAGCTTAGATCCAGAAAGTATCAGACTAGCCGCAAGGTTGTACCGATACATTTGTCAATTATGGCGCTTACTAAATGCGTCCCGATGAACCCAAACTTTGCAGTTCTATCGTTCCTCCTGCTAGTTCCTAGGGACTTAGTCGCGTCATTTTACGCTGGGATCAGCCCTTCGAAACTAAGGAGGGTGGGTGCCTCTAAAACCTTGAACACGGGATAAAAGTCCAGCATCGCGAATGTGGCGGAAATATTATTATTAAAAGTGTCCCGTGCGTCGACCTTCATCGTCTTGTATCGCTCTCTTAAATCCAGTCTAGGTTTTTCAGGTTCGTCTAAAGTGAAGATACAATAGCGGACTAATTTCTTTTGGAACAGATAAATCAATGAGATGATTAGTCACCGCGCAGCACTATTCGCAGTCGCAATTGCCTTCACCGTTGGTGTCATTGGAAGCCTTGCCATACGCCCTCCCGGAGGGGGCAGAGTTGATATCGTCCACAATCAAAATTCCACCCTAGAGCAATTGGAATGGCGGGTCCCAGTATCATTTCAGACGAGCATGTTGGGTATCGGCGATAACCCTTTGTATATCTCGGAGACGCTTTCGGAGTCGAGCAATGGTGCGATATCTATACAAATATTTGAGCCGGGGGAAATCGTACCGGCGTTCGGTATTTCTGATGCCGTACGCGATGGCAAGGTAGAGGCCGGATACACATGGCTCGGTTACGACCAGGGGAAATATGCCGCGTCGGCGTTACTGGCGGCAGTACCGTTCGGCCTCGAACCTGCGGAACTAACTGCTTGGTGGTACGAAGCGGGAGGCCGCGAATTAGCGGAAGAACTTTACCATGAATTTAATATTCACCCTATCCTCTGTGGACTGACGGGTCCGGAAACTGCCGGTTGGTTCCGAAAACGGATCACTTCATTGGAAAGTCTGCGTGGCCTTAAAATTCGTTTCGCTGGGATTGGTGGTAAAGTCATCGAGCGTTTCGGTGCGTCCGTAACAATGCTTCCCGGCGGCGAAATTTTTCAAGCACTGGAAAAAGGAGCGATTGACGCTACCGAGTTTTCGCTACCGAATGTCGATCAATCGTTAGGCTTCCATCGAATCGCACCGTACAACTATTATCCTGGATGGCACCAACCCGCAACCGCCTCCCATATGATCATAAATTTTGATCTCTGGAAAAAATTGCCGAATACAAATCGAAAACTAATCGAAACAGCTTGTACAGCAGGGGTGACGAGGAACCTAGCTAAAACTGAGGCACATCAAGGCAGCATTATCGCCGGCTTCCCAGGAGTTGGAGTCAGCGCCGAAACGTTGCCATTGGACGTACTGCGCGCTTTGGAGAAGGTAACTAACGAGATCCTCGATGAAGAAGCGAGAAAGGACGAAATGTTTCATCGCATCCTGGAATCACAACGCCGATTTCGACGAGAGTTCGTCCATTGGAAAAAGCGCGGTTACCTCCCCCGGGATTTCTAGATGAATTTGCCGGAGACACGCCTATCCCGCGCTATCGACCCGATAATATCATCGGTCGGCCAATGGGCATCTGGGCTATGGGTAGTATTAATGGCCGTAATTGTTGGAAACGTTCTGTCACGCTATGTCTTCGGCAAAGGGTATGTCGAAATCGAAGAAATTCAGTGGCATATTTATTCAGTTGGGTTCCTACTCGGCATAAGTTACGCCTATCAAGTTGATTCACATATTCGCGTAGACGTAATTCACGAACGCCTACCGACCCGCATTCAAGCTTGGGTTGAATTTTATGGCACTTTGCTATTTATCATGCCTTTTATTTTAATCATCCTTATGTTCAGTTTTCCATTTGTTACTGCAAGCTACGAACTTAACGAAGTGTCTCAATCACCTGGCGGCCTACCCTATCGCTGGCTGGTAAAAGCCACATTACCGATTAGCTTTATATTATTGTCCCTGGCAGTTTTATCACGACTTTCAAGAGTGTGCGTGACGCTCTTCGGCAACCGGGAAGCGAAACGTGGCGCCAAATGAAATCCTTGCATTGGCAATGTTTGGAAGTTTTATTGCCTTGGTATTCACAGGATTCCCAGTAGCTTGGATACTCGGCGGTCTGGCCGTTATATTCACCGCATTTGCCATCGTGCTGCAAGTAGATCTTGCGATCCCAATTGCAGTCGACTGGTCGTACACTTCGCTGACTGTCGACCGGATTTGGAACGTAATGGAAAATTGGGTACTAGTCGCCCTCCCGATGTTTATTTTAATGGGTTTGTTGTTAGATCGATCAGGCATTGCGAACCAGCTAATGTTAAGTTGCGCACGTCTTTTCGGTGCATTACGAGGCGGCCTGGCAGTAACAGTAGCCTTGATTGGACTTCTACTCGCCGCAAGCACGGGTATTATCGGCGCGTCAGTCGTGCTATTAGCGCTAATAGGACTACCAACGATGCTTGCGAATGGTTACGACAAATCACTTGCAGCGGGTACGGTATGTGCCGTCGGCACGCTCGGAATATTGATACCTCCCAGCATCATGTTAGTAGTTATGGCAGATCGCATGTCGATGAGCGTCGGTGATCTATTCCTAGGCGCGATGCTCCCCGGAGCCCTACTCGGTGGCTTATATATTGTCTACCTGTTTGGTTACGCATGGGTGCATCCGGAAGCAGCACCGGCAACCAAACAGGAAAAATTTACGTGGGCAGCGGTTGGCGATTTATTTCTTGCGATTCTACCCCCCACATTTCTAATCCTTGCGGTACTTGGAAGCATTTTTTTCGGGATCGCTACTCCCACGGAAGCAGCTGGAGTTGGTGCATTCGGTGCGTTCTCCTTAGCGCTAATCAAGCGTCGTCTCAATCTCACCGTCGTGCGCGATGTGTTGTATGAAACGACGCTCACAACAGCGTTTATTTTCGCCGTGTTGATTGGGGCAACAGCCTTCTCTCTTGTACTCCGAGGGCTTGGTGGCGACGAACTGATCGAGAGAATGTTATTTGGCCTGCCGTTTGGGCGCACGGGGATCGTTATTTGCATCCTCGCCGCGACATTTATTTTGGGGTTTTTTCTAGATTGGATTGAACTAACCTTGATCGTCCTACCATTAGTTTCACCGGTCGTGCTAAATCTTGGGTTCGACCCCATATGGTTCACGATTCTGTTCGCTGTTTGTCTACAAACAAGTTTTTTAACTCCCCCGGTTGGATTCGCGATTTTTTATCTAAAAGGTGTAGCGCCGCCGGAGGTCGATATCACAACGATTTATCGTGGGGTTTTGCCGTTTATTGCCATACAAATCGCTGGACTCATTATCCTCTTTAATTGGCACGGACTTGTTACGTGGCTTCCCGCTCAAGCGTACAACTAACGCAGTGGTAATCGTGCTTTATATAGCCACACTAAAACTTTTCGAAGGACTCTAAAGTGTAGGCATTTGGATCCGAGGAACTCGAAAAATCAACTGCATTGCGAACCCGCCCTAGCCAAGAGCCAACTTCGTAGACTTTAATCTAAGACAATGCCGGTCTACGTCGTGCCTGTTGAGTGACTTGTTCAAACGCATAAGCCACTTCAAGCACTTGCCGGTCACACCCTCGAGCCCCAACGATTTGGATTCCAATTGGTAGCCCACTCTCCGTAAAGCCCGCTGGAACGGATATCGCTGGGCATCCCGTAACGGTGATTGCCCAGCACACGGCCATCCAATCAAGGTAAGTTTCAAGTTCGATGCCATTAATTGAGTGCACCCATTGTTGATCAAGCGGGAATGGCGGTACCTGAGCCGAAGGGCATAATAGAATGTCATAAATATCAAAAAACCCTGCGATACGTTCAACTAGTGTCGCATGCTTAGTCGTGGCCGCTGTTAAGTCAGCCAATGTCAATTTCAGACCCTCCTCAATGTTCCACCGTACGGTATCTTTCATCAGATGGCCCCGTTCTCCATAATCTTCGCCAAATTTTGCAAGAAACATCCACGCACGAAATGTACTAAATATTTCTTTGGCATCTTGCAAATCGGGATCTGCTGCATCAATAAAGCCGCCAAGATCTTCAAATACTGGAAGCGCCTGTTCAAGAACGGCGGTCACCTTAGGATCAACCGGATTACCCCCAAGGTCCGGGCTCCATGCAAAACGCATACCCTTCACATCACACACGAGAGGCCCGAGAAAATCGATACCCGGCTCAGAAAGGGAAATCGGCACGCGCTGATCCGGACCAGCCATTACCGATAGCAACAATGCCGCATCCTCAACACTGCGCGCCATGGGTCCGGTAACGCCGAACTGATCACTGGAAAACTGTTTCGGCCAGTTAGGTACGCGCCCGGGAGTTGGTCTAAAACCAACGACATTACAAAACGAAGCCGGATTTCTGAGCGAGCCCCCGAGATCGTTACCATCGGCAATTGGCAACATTTCACAAGCCAAAGCAACAGCTGCGCCGCCGCTCGATCCGCCGCAGGTACGAGCCAAATCATATGGATTACGAGTTGCGCCAAATACTGGGTTAAAGGTCTGAGATCCAGCGCCAAACTCCGGTGTATTGGTTTTACCTATTATAATTGCACCAGCTGCTTTGAGCCTCTCAACATAAAGTTCGTCGATATCCGGCACAAAATCTGCGTAGAGCGGTGAACCCATGGTCGTTCTAATACCGCGAGTTAGAACAAGATCTTTAATAGCTATCGGGAGGCCATAAAGAGGTTTTTCGTTTCCGGCGGCAAATGATTGGTCCATCGCCGTTGCCTGGGCCAAAGCCGCTTCAGGACACAAAGTAACGATTGCATTCACTGACGGGTTTACACGGTCGATACGATTTAAAAATGCCATTAACACCTCGAGTACACTAAGCTCTCGATCAGCTATCGCACGCGCTAACGCCGTGGCAGGCATCGCACATATTGTATCGCTCGCCTGCGAGCAGAAAGAATCGCTATGTGTTGTCACGAGTAGACTCACTTTTCCGTTGTGTTTGACAATAACATGATCGCCAATCATATAAACCTAAATTTCTACCGCGGACACACGCTACCCCCGTCATGCTTGTGTCTGATGAAGAGATTCAGCAGAATCTAAGATAACAGTTACAAACATCGGATCTAAAGCGTATGTCTGCATTACTACCTGAAGTTGACCCTCATGGACTAGCCGAGTTCTCAGTTGTATTTACCGATCGCTCATTAAATCACATGTCCGAATCATTCCAGGGCGTGATGAGTGAAATATCCCGGGTGTTGAAAAAGGTTTATCACGCGACTACTGCAGTAGTGGTCCCAGGTGGAGGGACCTATGCCATGGAGGCTGTCGCCCGTCAATTTGCCACACGCAAGAAATGTCTGGTCATACGAAATGGTTGGTTCAGCTACCGTTGGACACAAATTTTTGACGCTGGCGACATTCCGTCTGAGTCGATCGTACTGAAAGCGCGGGCACATAGTAGCGCCCCCCAGTCACCGTTCGCTCCTCTGCCGCTCGAGGAGGTAATTGCAACAATCCACTCGGAGAAACCAGCCCTAGTGTTTGCGCCACACGTTGAAACGTCCTCTGGAATTATTTTACCAGACGATTATATTCGAGCCGTTGGCGAAGCGGTGCACGATGTTGGCGGCCTATTCGTCCTCGATTGCATTGCCTCAGGTGCTATCTGGATAGACATGGGGGATTGCGCGGTCGATATCTTAATTAGTGCACCGCAAAAAGGCTGGAGTAGCTCACCTTGTGCAGGACTCGTAATGCTACGCGAAAACGCATTAATAGCACTAGATACTACCGCGAGTAGCAGTTTCAGTTGCGATCTAAGCAAATGGAATCAAATCATGCAGGCCTATGAAAATGGCGGCCATGCCTACCATGCAACCATGCCGACCGACAGCTTGCGCAAATTCTGTGACGCCATGCTAGAAACAGAAAAATACAGTTTCACAAAAGCTTATTCTAAACAACAAGTTCTCGGTGACACAGTCCGAGCACTATTGGCGAAACATGGATACAAAAGTGTCGCAGCAAAAGGATTCCAGGCTCCAGGCGTCGTTGTAAGTTATACCAATGATCCCGAGATTCAAAACGGCAAAAAATTCCTCGAATTGGGGTTGCAGATCGCCGCCGGAGTACCTCTAAAATGCGATGAACCCGACGATTTTATGACTTTTCGCATAGGGTTGTTTGGAATCGACAAACTGAAAAATGATCAGGCCACTGTCGATAGATTAGAAACCGTTCTAGATCGAATAACCTAGACGAACCGGCTTCTTTCTCGCATCCACTACTTCTTCGGGGCGACGTCAATTCAATCACAACGCCTTAGGAGAAATAGTTAAAACGGACTCATAGATAGACCCTTCGTATAAGAAACTCAACAAAGGAGTTATAAATTTGGCGCCTGCAAATCGCGACACGGTAACAGATAGTTTTAATATAAATCTACACGAAAAACGTATTTATTCGCAAAACGGGGAAGATGGCATCTTAGAATTTATTTTCTCAAAGATCGGAACAACCAACAAATTCTCGGTAGAGTTCGGTGTCGGGAATGGATCTGAATGCAACACCCTACACCTTTTACAGAACAAAGGATGGCAAGGTTTGATGATGGACTACGGTGCCATAAATGCAGCGCGGTCGAAAACTGTCACCAGACGGAATCGATACATTAGAAGTTTTAAATTGTTTCGCCGAATAATAAAATCTGTAAACTTTATGATGCAAAATTCGAGGCGGGAAGTCCCGCAATTAAAATTTCCAATAGATATCAAAAAGGAAAGAGTTACGGCCGAGAATATTCAACAATTATTAAAAAAATACAACACTCCGCAGAATTTTGATCTGCTATCGATCGATATCGATTTCAATGATTACTGGGTCTGGAAATCTATCTCTGATTATTCTCCTG
>DPMX01000126.1 GCA_003540955.1 Gammaproteobacteria bacterium | reverse complement strand
TTTACTAGGGAGCAACGTTAGTCGTTGCCCGCCGTACTTAAAACTGAAGCGCCCTTGTCTAATCTGTATTGCGATCTCTTTGCTTGCAACATCTCCAATGCTCAATGCAGTCTGATCACAGCTCGGCAAAGTCGGTTGTAGGTAGCAATCGATTTTAAACCGTCGCTTTATAGCAAGGCCACCAAGATCAATTTCGGCAAATGATCCTGATACCAACGGATGTTCGCTCAATTTAATGGTTGGCGGTAACGCCGATGGCTTTTCTATTTCATGAAAACCCGGGCCCGCACTAGTGGGGTCTCCGCAAACGATTTGCACCAGATCTAACACCGCTGGTCCCGGGTCGTGGCTCGATGCTTTCAATTTCACCGTCTCGCCCGCCCTTAAAGACAGCGGCTCACAATATCCGGTGATGGTTTTAGCCCAACCGGAATGGCTCACCTGTGATTGCCTCATGTCTAGTGTAGTCATCGCAGATTGAGGTCTCTAGAACGAACGATTTGCTAAGGACGCAGTTCTAGCACCATGTTAAAGGGTGTCTCTGTAGCACGGCGAAATTGATTGAACCCACCACCATCAACCATCACCTCGCGAAGCCGGCGTTCACCCGCCTGTGCTCCCAAAGCCGCACCAACCTCCTGCGACAAGGAGGTTGGAACGCAGACCATTGTCGACGCAGAGTAGAACAATCTGCCAATCGGATTAAGATTTTGTTCAAGAGAATCTCCGGCTTGCGGCTCGACCACCATGCACGTGCCATCCGACACCAAAGAAGAGTGGACATGTGCCATAGCTCCAACCGGATCGCCCATATCATGCAAACAATCGAAAATGCAGACAAAGTCGTAGGTACCTGGATATTCTTTCGCTAGGGCTACTTCAAATTTTAAATTTCTCAGATCGTGTTTTTTTGCGTGGCCGCGGGCCTCGACAATCGATCCCTCATGAAAGTCGAAGCCAGTGAACTGTGAGTTCGGAAAAGCACGCGCCATAATCACCGTCGATAGGCCATGACCGCAGCCAACGTCGGCGACATTAATACCACGTTCCAATTTGCCGACGATACCATCGAGGGCTGGCAGCCATGATTCAACCAAATTGGCTTCATAGCCGGGCCTAAAAAACTTTGCTACTGCACAAAAAAGGCACTCAGTCTGATCTCCCCAGCCCACGCCATCACCACTCCTAAAACCTTCAGCTACGGTATCTTGGTTACCAAGATAAGCCGCAACCGCATCAAACGCAGGTGTTAAAAACGTCGGGCTATCCTCGTCAGCGAAAATTGCCACCTGTTCGGGCGACAACCAAAATGTTCCTGCGTCCGCGTCGCAACATACATATCCTGAAGCAGCCTGGGCAGACAACCATTCACGCAGGTAACGCTCTGCCAGCCCGGTCCTTTGTGCCAACTCGGAGGACGTCATAGGTTGAGTATCCCGTAACGCCCTATATATTCCCAACTGGTCTCCGATTCGAACTAATGGTGTACTCGCGGCACCTCCGAGATCCTGTAAGATCTGACCCACAAGCGCATTTAGTGTCTCTTCGTTCATAATGTTTCCTCTGATTGGATCCTCTTCTAGTAGTTCTCACTACTTCTTGACTAACCGAATACTCGAATGCTCGAATCCACATGTATCGATCAGACCACGGTGTTTTCAATTTCACCAATACCCGATATTGCTACCCGAACGCGATCCCGAGGTTTTAAAAATCGAGGAGGATCGTATCCGATCCCGACACCAGCCGGCGTCCCAGTGGCAATTATATCTCCTGGAAACAAACTCATGCTCGCGGAAATCGCCTCAATTATCGCGGGAATGTCAAAGATAAGATCGCCCGTATTAGCATCCTGCCGCAACTCATCGTTTACCCAACACTTGAGATCCAGATCCCCAGGATCAAGCTCATCGGCGCTAACAATCCATGGGCCGATCGGACAAAAGGTATCGATCGATTTTCCCAACAACCACTGCATGTGTACTGCTTGTAGATCGCGCGCAGTCACATCGTTAATTATTGTATAGCCCCACACATGTTCATATGCACTTTCGCGTGAAATTGACCGTCCGCCAACTCCAATCACCACGCCAAGCTCACCCTCATAATCGACCTTGCTTGTAATATCCCAAGGTGGTCGAATGTGCTCATATGCGCCAATCATGGTACAAGGCGCCTTTGAAAAAATGATAGGGTCCTCTGGAGGATTTTCCTCTTTACTTTTGGCCGAGCTATCAAAACCACTCCGTGCGAATTCTTTGGCATGTTCCACATAATTCTTACCAATGCAAAGAATATTCTTACTCGGTTCGGAAATCGGAGGCAGAAATTTTACATCTGCTAGATCAAAATATGGCCCGCAAAGATTCAGATCACGACCATCCGTTTGCGCTTGCATGAGCTCAATCATTTGGTCACGATTAGTCGGTCTGAGGGCAACCCCCGTCAAGGTTTCTTCCTTTGGATCAGCCAGTCCGAAGTAAATCACAGAGTTATATTCGAAGCGGGCAAGTTTCATAGGATAGAAACTATCTCGTCGCGGCTAACCGATCCGGTTGCCAAATTAATAAGTGTCATTTGACGATTCAATCATCGCGGTGCCATCCTGATCGCACCGTCTAACCTTACGCTTTCACCGTTGAAGTAACCGTTTTCAATCATCGTCATCGCGAGGTGCGCATATTCATCGGGCTCACCTAGTCGTTTAGGAAACGGCACCGAAGCGGCTAGCGCCGCTCTCACATTGTCTGGTAGCGTATCAAGTAATGGTGTCCCAAATATGCCTGGGAGAATCGTATTCACGCGGATGCCTTCGCTCATAAGGTCACGGGCGATTGGCAGGGTCATGCCAACAACCCCTGCTTTCGAGGCCGAATAAGCGGCCTGGCCGATCTGACCATCTTGAGCTGCAACGCTTGCGGTATTAACTATCGCGCCGCGCTCTCCATACTCATCAACTGGATCTAGGCTCACCATGCCCGCGGCCGACATCGCGATACAGCGAAACGTACCGAGTAGATTGATCTGGATAATACGTTCATATTTATCGAGTGGATAATGCTTGATCTCGCCCGTCCTTTTATCTCTACCCGCAGTCTTGAAGGCATCGCCCGTCCCTGCACAATTGATTAATACCCTTTCCTGACCAAAGGCAGCGCGCGATTTTTCGAAACCAGCCTTCACGGTGGCTTCGGAGGTGACATCGACCTTACAAAAGATACCACCAACATCAGTCGCTACGGCCTCACCTTTTTCTTCATTAAAATCAAATATCGAGACTTTAACCCCTTTCTCCGCTAATGCGCGGGTAGTTGCTTCACCGAGACCGGATGCGCCGCCGGTTACAACGGCGATTACAGACGAATCGAGTTTCATATATTTCCCCTGCGTTCTTGTTCTATAGAAAGATCTGCAGATAGACTACCACGACCCAATGACCGAAAGGTCATGGCGGCATCGTTGGTATTTAGACCGTGCAGTTCGATTGCGCTATCTCCCAACTAGAAGCCGACTATCACACTAACACCCGGCACCAAAACAATCTGCCGATCAAGCACAATCTATAAATGCGATTAAAATATGCGATCGGATAAATAGTAGCCAATAGTCCAACAAGCGACAACAATATCGGTATCCCAGTATGATCACGCCAGAATCAGGCTGGGACACAACATGCGGCTAAGCCAATCAGGCATAATTAACCTTTCCACAACACCTTCTACGTGTAGGAATAACCCGGGAGAGCATTCGAAATGAACATCGCACTCATCACTGGCGCGAACCGAGGATTAGGTTTTGAAATCGCACAAACGCTTGGTCAACGTGGGATGTATATCATCTTAGGCGCACGCGACGCTGACAAAGGACGAGCCGCGATCGACGCGCTGAGTGAGCAGAATGTCAAGGGAGAATGCGTCCAAATCGACGTTAGCGACGGCGCTAGTATTCATGCTGCCGCAGCCGAAGTTACAGCGCGACACCCCCACCTAGATGTCTTGGTCAACAACGCCGGCCTGTTAAATGATTACGG
>DPMX01000152.1:10083-16218 GCA_003540955.1 Gammaproteobacteria bacterium | reverse complement strand
TTAACAATCTAATATATGTGGGACGGTCCCAACCAACTACCCACCGGAGAACGTCTGATTCCGAAAACAACCGGGCCTTAGACGTATCCGCAAACTCTTCACCGTCGGTGAATGCAAACTCCACCCGGAAAGCTGATTTGATGTAATCAATGTAAAAGTCGGCGGATGTTCCTATGAGCAGTACTCGAGGAAAGTGAATATCGAATGCCGGCACAAAGGGCCGGAAACGCTGCACCCCAAAGGTGTCAGTCGGATCCGTCGGGTTCGCCGCTCCGGGCCCGACAAAAGGGTCAACCGAAGGGATACCGGCACGCAACGACGGTAATTGCGAGTAGTAGTACGCCGCGTTTATTGAAAAACCGACGCTTTTGAACACACCTTCCATCCGCAGGCCAAACTGGTCACCAATACCGTCTGGAAGATGTACGTTCCGAATACCGATAGTATTCGCTGGAAAGTCAGTCGTTAAGTTCCCAACGGGTGACAACCCGTTCGCAAAGTTACCAACCGTACATCCATTGTCCCAACAGTTTTTGAGCGAGCGGAATAGATCGCCCGCCAGTAGAATATTATATGGTTGCCCGCCCTGCCCGAGCATATGTGGTGTAAATTCCTCAAAATTCCACAAGAACTGAAAATTCAGATCCGAGAACATTCCAACGCCACCGAGTCGCCACTCCATATTAAATATCCCGAGCGGTATGCGGCTATCCTCGAATTCTTCGTATATGTTCTGAATCGAGAAATCAATTGGGTTTATCTGGTCGAGGACACGAAATAAATCAGTGCGTCCCCACACAACTTGTTGGCGCCCGATACGAAAGTTAAGCTCGTCACCGTTAGCAAACGGCAAGGTCGCATCGAGATACAATTCACGTAACCAGCGGTTCTCGTCCGTTAATTCAGGATGACGAAGATCGTTTTCATCCATATCCATGTAACCGTCGATACACCCCCGTGGATCAATGTCACAAGGTCTTGTTGGCGTCGCGAACTCAAGTCCGCCGCCAAATGTGCCGGCGTTGTTCGTATGCCCGAGCTCACTCCCAACCTTTTTCAGACCGACGTTTGGGTTGAGTGCAGTATTGAAGCCGAATCCGCCGCCTCCAGGCAAAGCACCGTTGCCCGCTGTAACCGGAGACGCTCCCCAGGGTGTCTGCGTTCCGTCGGCTGTTCCGTTTGGAACCCCGGAGTTCCCGAAAGTAACAGCACCCCCGGATTCATCACCATAATTACTCTCATTCCAGTCATACACACCATCGTGCGTTATACGTAAAACGCTATTCAATGAGACACCACGAAATATGCCAACGCGCCCGAAATCTTTGTTAATTTCTAGTTGGCCACGCAGGCGTCCCTTTACCACGCCATAGTCAGCACGATTATGGTGCGTGTAGTCTGCAAAGCCATGGATGACGGTACTCCCGTCTTTTGATTGCCAGGCGGATACACCTGTAGTTATAAAAAGCCCCAAGACCACCGCGACACCAGAACAGATACCGCGACTCATCAGCCTACAACGATGGTGTTGTCCAGCCATACTTTTTCCCCTTTTGCTCCCCAGCAGGCCACCTGGTACAGCGACCGCGTAGACGAAAATTGATAAGCCGTATCAATCCGCCCTACTTTAAACCCTTACGATCGGTGCTAAATTTACCACATAATATGTGGTATTACAGCAACAAATGGCATTATTTTTTGCCTTTTACTCCAATCTACAAACTCCCTAGATATTTTATGTTTTTCGGGTGCCCTCACCGGTCGCCTGCATGATGAATTTCGGTTTAAAGACATCGATCCAAGCAGGGACCAGAAACATGGCAGCGGCAGCATTTAACACCAGCATAATGAATAAAAGTTTAGCAGCGTCGGCCTGAAACCGAAGCTCAGACACAAAAACCCACATAATAATGCCGCCGACAAGGGTGGTCGCCGTAATTGCTATGGCGACCCCGGTAGTGCTCACCGCGGTGGTAATCGCATGTTGCAGGCTGTCTGCACCTGGGATCTCTTCTTTTATTCGGTCCATCATATATATAGCGTAGTCAACCCCAAGGCCAATCCCAACGGCAATCATCGGCACCGTATTGACATTAAGTCCAAGTCCAAGAATGCCCATACACGCGTAGGATAGAGTTGTTGCGAATGCCATCGCTACTAATATCATTACGCCGGCATGCAAGGATGAGTAAAACCACAAGGTGAAGAACAGTATCAAAACCATTACCGCCGGGACTACTATCACATTCGTCTCGTAAGCTTCCTCATCAATAGCGGCCGTGACGCCCACTGGTCCCCCAGCAAGCTCGATATCGAAACCCTCTATTTGGCTTGCTACGCGCTCACGCCAGTCCTTAACCATGTGTATCGCACGTCGAATTGTCTCCCCCGTGTGATCTTTATAGTAAAAAACCATATTCGCAATCTGATCATCAGTATCTTGGTACTCAATCAATGCACCTGGGATAGGTGCCGACATCATGTAAGCAAACATTAATCCGCCAATCTCATTACCGAATTCTGGAACAACGGCCCACCTCGGGTCATCATTGCGGGTCATGCGATTCACGGTCGTCACCAAATCGGGCACGCCCTTAGTCCCGCCAAGCGTCTCGTCATACATCATGTAATTTTGAAAATCGTTAAGCGCGCGGAGCACTTCCGGGCGCTTTAGACCATGTTTTTCCGCGGTACGCGCAATGATGAACAATTCCTCTGAGCCTGGAAATCGTTGATTTATGGCCTTGGAGGAGATATTGAAATCATGGTCATGGAACAACAATGGCGACCCAGGCTCGGGCTCACCGATTTGCACCCAAGAGGCAAAATAAGTAGCAATAATCGCAAACACCAAACAAAACCACAGTACACCTCGCGATCGCGCCTGCGTCGCCGTGGCTAACGCCAGCTTCGGAAAAATTTTCCGAATAATCGTCTCTTTCATTTCAACATTTTTGGGTTGAGGCAAAAGTGACAACAACATCGGCACGCTAACGAGCACTGTCACAACCATACATATCGCCCAAAACGAGGCGTATACGGCCATCTTATCGTTGATCGGCACCGATCCAAGACCAATAAGCGCTAACGCACATGCGTCCGCGACAATTGCTAAAGCGCCCGGGCGAAATAAAGCGTTAAATGTGTTCCGAGCCGCCTCGTCCCTACTGCTCGTAATCGATAACTCGAGAAAATATCGTTCGACCTTTTGGATACCATGAGACATTGAGCGCGCCGAGATTAAAAACGGGACGACGAGCATCAGCGGATCAAGGTTGTAACCGAATAAACCCATAAACCCGACGCCCCAGATGCTCGTCAAGATCATCCCTATAAGTGGTAACAATACGCCGTAAAAGCGCCGGGAATAGATAACTAATATTCCGAGGACAATGAAAATTGTATAGAGGAAAATTTGTAATATTTGTGGCGAGTATGAATCAACCCAACCGGCAAGTACCGGGTGCCCCGTGGCATAAATTCGAACACCAGGGGAAGACTCCGAATCACGCAACACTTGCAGCTCCTCAAAAACCTTCCCGTAATCGAGCTGTCCTTCGTTTAAGGTTCCTTTGATAAGCGCGGATTTCAAGTCCGGCGACACCAATAGGCCATACACCCGGGTGCTCGAGATGACATCACGCTTAATCTTTTCTAGCTCTTCATGAGTGTATGGCTCATGAACTGGGTTGTAGTACGGAGTCGACTTAATCGCACCTTCGGGGGTGAGCCATATTTTTCTGGTATTACGGTGCGTCAAACTCGTCAACAAGTTGTGGTTAATATTGCTGACCTCATCCAACTTTTGAGTTAGACGGTGAATCCGATCAAGCGTTTCGTTTGTAAAAATCGTCCCTTCTTTTACCTCTAGCGCGAGTATAATAATATTTGCCCCACCAAACGTATCGCGAATGCTGTTGTGCAGTTTGATGTAGGGATGTTCCTGGGGAAGCAAATCAGCGAAGTCAGACAGCATCCTCACCGCCGGTATTTGGGTTGCAAAAAATGCCGTGATCCCAAAGATAACTATAAGCACAATCTTACGACTGTTGAATAGCAGGTTGCCAAAGCGCGAAAATATTCCTTCATTTAATTCCATTTTGTTGTGCCTAAACTCCCTCGGCATCAATGATATGTAACGTACCTCTGACGCCCGCAATGATCGCGCGGGCGTCGTCCAATGCCGCTATCGCCCGAATGTATAGTCGGATCGCCTTGCCGTGGTCAAAAAGACGCCAGAGATCCCCGTCATATTTAAGCACGGTTCCTTCACCTCCAACTGCGAACATCGAACGTCCAATCTCCGCAATACCGTACAAGGGCACAACGGTCTCAGTATCCTGGCTAACCCAAGTTTGCCCACCATCGTTGGTGTATAAAATCACGCCCCCAAGCCCGGCGACCCACCCCTCAGACGAATTTTTGAAATAAGTAGTTTGGGGATAAAATTCGTCTACCAGCGGCGCCATCGTATTCCAGCTATTCCCGCCGTCCGTGGTAAACATAACTGTGCCAAATTCACCGGTTATGACACCATTATCCGCATCAAAAAACTGTACAGTCGTAAGCAATACATCCTCATCGTCCGTGCTTTCGACCCAAGATTCACCGGCATCCGAGCTAGTCCAGCGATTCGTATATGCGCCAACCACCCAAATTTTATTATCCGGGGAACACGTTAACGCTTGAGGACTTTCTGTTGTCGGTATGGGCCGCGGGACCCACGTTGCCCCATTATCAGAAGAGACGAACACCAATGGTGCAAACGCGAGGGCAACAAAGCTCCCATTGGGACACGCGGCGACATCAATCAAAGCTGGCCAGTCCGGTATTTCATTCCGCTGCCATGAAGTACCTTTGTCAGACGAATATAGGATAACCCCCTGGTTACCAACAATAACAACGTTAGCGTCGTTTCGCGCCACCGCTTGGTAGCGATCGGTCCGGTGAATCGGTAACTCGCGAGCTGCATCTACGGCTTCCATATTCAGTGGCGCTTCACAGCCACTTAGCAAACTCAAAGACAAAAACGCGCCCATGAGCGATACAGAGGTCATGAATGTTGCACTATTCTTTCTCAATACTCCTCCCCGATCTATATTGCTTAGCCTCTAATGCCGCCTTGCGAATTCCTCTCAAGCAACACAACAAATAATCCCCTCATACAAAGCGCATCGAAACAGACCCTAAATCTTGATAACGAACAGCAATATGATCGCCCCTCTCTACCCCGATGGCAGCAGTAACGCCCCCTGTCATGATGAATGTACCGGAGGGAATCACCTGGTCTTTACGCGCCAGCATGTTGGCCAACATCACAACCGACTCTGCGGGTTGGCCGAGTACGGCTGCGCCAGCAGCTAAATCTACGATTTCACCATTTTTTTCCAACACTATTCCGAGTGTACGCAAGTCAACATCTTGAATGCGCCTTGGATTGCCGCCAGACACAAAGGCCGCAGCCGAGGTGTTATCTGCGACCACACTTATCAAGTCAAACTTAAAATTCTCATAACGGGAATCTAGAATTTCCACTGCTGGAAGTACAAAATCCGTTGCCGCCAGTACCGTTCCTATATGACATGGCCCTGCAATTTCTCTTTTTGTGACAAAGGCAATCTCTGCCTCTACACGGGGCGCGATAAAGCGATCAAACTCAATTTCGCCGCCATCCGCACAAGCACCGTAGTCGCACATGAATCCGAACACCGGTTCCCGAACGTTCATTTGCTTCATTTTTGCCTGCGAGGTAAGACCTGCTTTCAAACCCGCAATCCTTGCCCCACTATTTGTCTTGCGGCGCCGTAATTCATCTTGTATTTCATATGCATCATCCCAATCTAAGTCGGGATACTCATCAGTTATCTTGGTAATTGGAGCCCGATTTAGCTCCGCGTTTTCAAGCTGTTCAGCCAACTTTGCAACCACCTTGCCGTCTAATGTCATTTGGAAAGCTCCGAAGCATCCGCGCGATTGCGCGCAAGGTTTAAAGCCACATCTTCGATCATATCCTCTTGCCCCCCGACCGTCTTTCGCTCACCTAGCTCAACCAAAATTTCACCAGACGGCACGCCATATTTCTTCCCTGCACGTTTAGCATGCAACAAAAACGATGAATACACTCCGGCATACCCG
>DPMX01000152.1:0-9784 GCA_003540955.1 Gammaproteobacteria bacterium | reverse complement strand
ACACTCCGGCATACCCCATAATTAGTGAATCACGATCTACCCTAATAAGTTGATCCATCAGAGGAACGATGACCTCCTCCGCAACATTCATGAGTTTAAACACGTCGACTCCAGTGAATGCACCCATTCGATCAAGCACTGCATTCAATGCTTCCAGCGGCGTATTGCCGGCGCCCGCACCCAACCCTCCAGCCGAGCCGTCGATGCGGTTTGCGCCAGCTTCTACGGCGGCAAGAGAGTTTCCCACGCTCATCGCCAAGTTATGATGACCATGAAAACCTAATTCTGTATCGAATTTTAAGCCTTCCCGAAGAATCGAAATACTCGCACTCACGTCATCCGGCAACATATAACCGGCCGAGTCTGTGCAGTAGATACAATTGGCCCCATAACTCTCCATTAGCTTCGCCTGCGCTAACAATTCCTTAGGGTCCGCCATGTGCGCCATCATCAAGAATCCAACCGTATCAAACCCCATCTGTCGAGCCTTCATGATGTGCTGCTCAGAGACGTCGGCCTCCGTACAGTGTGTCGCAACCCGTACCGTACTAACACCGCATTCTTTAATCATATTAAGATGATCAACGGTGGCGATACCCGGGATCAGTAACGCTGAAATTTTGGCCTTTTTTACTTTCGGGATCACGGCGCGCAAATACTCTTCGTCGCTGGCCGCTGGGAAACCGTAGTTGACTGAGGCACCCCCTAGACCATCACCATGGGTGACCTCAATAAGCGGCACCCCTGCATCGTCTAACGCGCACGCAACATCGACCATCTGTTTTGGCGTAAATTGATGTGCCTTCGCATGCATACCGTCTCGGAGTGACATGTCATGCAGGGTGACTTTTTTACCTTTGAGGTCCACTGTTATTCTCCTTATGCGTTCACAGCGCTCAAAACCAACTTGCCGTCGAGGATCTCTTCAGCAAACATCTCGGCGGTGCGCAGCGCCGCAGCCGTCATGATATCGAGATTCCCAGCGTACTTAGGCAGATAGTCCCCAAGTCCTTCGACCTCTAGGAAGATGGATACCCGCTTATCGTCGAATACTGGGCCGTTTTTCAACCGGTATCCGGGCACATATTTTTGCACCTCAGCAATCATTGCGTGCACCGATTGCGTAATTGCTTCCTCGTCGGGCCTATGTTCGGTCAGGCAATGTACAGTATCGCGCATAATCAAAGGCGGCTCTGCAGGATTGAGGATAATGATTGCCTTACCCTCCTTTGCGCCCCCTATCTGCTCAACGGCACCAGCCGTGGTTCGAGTGAATTCATCGATGTTCTTACGGGTTCCTGGTCCGGCCGATCGACTTGCGACCGTCGCAATAATCTCACCGTAATCAACTGCTTGGATACGAGATACAGCGGCCACCATAGGGATCGTAGCCTGCCCGCCGCACGTCACCATATTGACATTCATCACTTGCTTGCCAACATGCTCTTTTAAGTTCACCGGAGGAACACAATACGGACCGATCGCCGCGGGAGTCAGATCGATCATCAACACACCCTTGTCCGCCAACTTGGCTGCATTATCCGCATGCACATAGGCCGATGTCGCATCAAAAGCGATCTGAATGTTATCGCGTTCAATACAAGCGAGGATCCCGTCGACACCTTCGTCCGTCGTATTGAGTCCAGCCTTCTTGGCTTCCTTTAAACCATCGGAATCGGGGTCGATTCCGACCATCCAGACGGGGTTGATATGATCACTGCGTAACGCTTTGACCATCAGATCGGTCCCGATATTACCGGAACCAATGAGTGCTGCGTTAACCTTCACGACTGCCTCCAATCAAGAGTGTTATTTATACTCAAGCTCAAGTGAATCGAACGGCCGCTTGCCCAATGCCTCCGATCTCCATGTGCATCGAGTCCCCGGCTTTGATACCTTGCAACGGCACTAATGAACCGGAGAGAATAATCTCACCCGCTCTGAGTTCCATGCCATGCGCGCCAAGTGTATTCGCTAGCCAAGCAACTGCGTTCACCGGTGACCCCATTGCGGCAGCACCTGCACCGGTTGATATAATTTCGCCATTTAGTGTAACCACAATACCGCACGTCGCCAGATCGAGGTCCAACGGGCTAGCCGCCGCATCTCCGAGCACAATCGCACCACACGATGCGTTATCTGCAATCGTATCTTGAATTTTTATCTCCCAATCTCGTATCCTGGAATCTACAATTTCAAAACACGGGATAACAAAATCCGTCGCTGCTATTACATCCGCGTTGGTTACGCCTGGCCCTCCCAGATCTTGTTTTAATACAAACGCAATCTCACCCTCCGCTTTCGGTTGAATAAGTGCCGTACTTGCCGGGATCTCTGCGCTATTTCCATAGACCATAGTGTCGGTTAAAAACCCAAAGTCTGGTTGACGGACATTAAGCATGTCCATCACGACTTTACTGGTCACTCCGATTTTCTTTCCGATCATCGTTTCGCCCGCACCCAAACGCCGCTCGAGCATACGTAACGACACTTGGTACGCATCTTCAATCGTTATATCCGGTTCTTGTTCGGTCAATGGCTCGATGGTTGTACGAGAAGACATTGCATCATAGAGAGCGTCACCAAAACTTGTAATTTTGTTTTTATCCAAATCCATGTCCCTCGTCGTGCCTTTATAGTTTTAGGCAAACGTTACGTAATTCAGTATAAAAATCGATCGAGTGCACACCGCCTTCCCGACCGATCCCTGATTGTTTTGCACCACCAAACGAGGTCCGAAGATCCCGTAAGAACCAACAGTTAACCCAAGTAATACCAACATCAATTTTCTCAGCGACACGGTGCGCGCGCGAGGCATTTGTAGTCCAAATAGCCGTCGCTAAACCGTACTTCGTATCATTAGCAAGCCGGATCGCCTCCTCTTCGAGGTCGAATGGCTGAATATGACAACAGGGTCCAAAGATCTCTTGTTTGACGATCGGGGAATCTTCTGCCAACCCGGTCCATATAGTTGGCTGGACCCAAAACCCACCGGTATAAGCCTCGGCCATATCTGGAACGCCACCACCCGTGATAATTTCTGCGCCGAGTTCTCGGGCCTTGTCGTAATATGAAAGTACTTTTTCACATTGCTGCCGACTAACCATTGGACCCATGCCGGTTGTCTCATCAGTCGGGATCCCTATCTTGAGGCCCTCAGCCCGATCTTTTAATTTGCTCACAAACTCATCGAAAATTGGACGTTCAACGTAGACTCGTTCAGTCCCGAGGCAAACCTGGCCGCAGTTTGCAAAAACCGATCGCGCCGTGCCGTCTAGTGCTTGTTCCATATCACAATCCGCAAACACAACACCCGCGTTCTTACCGCCCAATTCGAACGATACGTCGCGAATTCCGACCGCAGCATTTTGCATGATAGTCGTGCCGGTGATGGTTTCCCCCGTGAAGGTGATCGCGTCTACCTCAGGGTGCCGGGTAAGAAATTCGCCGGTTGAATTGGTTCCGAATCCGTTGACCACATTAAAAACCCCGGCCGGCATGCCAACTTCCACCATCACTTCACCAAGCAATGTCGTGGTGGACGGCGTTTCTTCTGACGGTTTAACCACCACGGTATTACCACAAGCGAGCGCTGGGCCGACCTTCCACGTCATCAATAGCAGCGGCAAATTCCACGGCGATATGACAGCGATCACGCCTTTCGGTAATCGCACCCCATAGTTTAATGCGCCAGCACCATCTGGAGTCTCCATCCGAAACGTTTCAGTCGGAACATTGCGGATTACGTCGGCAAAAATTTTAAAATTTGCTGCTCCCCGAGGGATATCAATGTGACGTGCAAGTGAATAGGGCTTTCCGGTATCTCGACACTCGGCTACTAGAAATTCATCAAACCGCTCATTGATCCGATCAGCGACCCGATACAGTAATTTAGCTCGCGCCTCAACGGTCAGACTACCCCACTCTCCCCGATAGGCGTCAGATGCCGCCCTAACGGCAGTGTCTACGTCTTCTTCCGTTGCTTCGTGGACAGTTGCGAATACTTCGCCAGTCACAGGATCAAAATTCTCAAACGTTTTACTAGCAGAAGATCCGACGTACTCTCCGCCAATAAAGTTCTTGGTCTCAGAAAGCAACGATTGCAATGCAGATGATTGTTGGATTGTCATAGCTATCTCTATCGCCTGAACGGCACAGCCTTACGCCGTCTTTGATCTCGCTGTCTTCAGTAGCGCTTGGATTTTTTGCCACGCAGTCTTGCCACGCTCCTGAAGCTCTTCAAGTTTCGACGCAGAAAAATCTGCACCAACCCCAGCCTCATAAGAATCTCTATCACGGCAGCGAGCGTACCAATCAGCAACGTTTGGTCGACTTTCGTACCACTCACGCCAACCAAATTGATAGGGTGTCTGAAAGTATGGTGCCATCGCCGCGTCTGCAAGTGAAAAATCATCGCCCGCGATCCATTTTTGCTCGCCGAGCAATACATCTAAATCGCTAATAGTTTTTTCATAAACTCTTACTGCATCCACAACATCTGGGGCGCCATAACCCATTTTTAGCAACCGAATTTGGCGTTCACGCCGAGGCCTCTCTGGTACCGTGGCCATGATGCGATCTTGTTCTTCAGCTGGTAGGCGCTTTAATTTGTCTGCCATAACTAACGGCCATTGCAAAGCTCCACAGGACGGATGCAACTTATTGTCGACGTGCCTCATCCAATTACGCATTGAAGAAGTCTGATGCGGATCGATTGGCCGAAGACGCGGATCCGGATATCGGTCTTCGAGATATTCGCAAATGACTGACGACTCAACCACCGGTTTGCCATCTTCCACCAAGGTGGGCACCACCCCTGCAGGGTTGAGCTTCAAGTATTCGGTCGACAGATTCTCTTTGCTCGGCAGGTCAATATCAACCTTGTCCCATGTCAGCGCCTTCTCGGCTAATACAATACGAACCTTCTGAGAGCAAGGCGACATTGGGTGCGTATAGAGTTGTAGTGGCATCGATTTTTACTCCTGCAAGTGCGCAGTTTTCGCGCTCAAATAAGCAAAAGACCTTTATACCGCATCTAACAGGCTTCGAACAAACCAGCAGCACCCATGCCTTTGCCAATGCACATCGAAACCAGACCAAGTTTTTTATGCCGCCGGCGTAATTCACGAATGACGACGCCAGTAACCCGCGACCCCGTCATGCCAAACGGATGGCCAATGGCGATCGAACCACCGTTGACATTATAGATATCGTTGTCGATACCGAGCGTGTCACGGCAATACAAACATTGTGAAGCGAAAGCTTCGTTCAATTCGACTAAATCGATATCAGCGAGTGTCAGATTTTTGTACTTTAGCAATCGCGGTATCGCGAACACTGGGCCGATCCCCATCTCATCTGGCTCGCACCCGGCAACAGCAAAACCGCGAAAGTACGCCATCGGCTCGAGATCAAGCTGCTCCGCGCGTCGTTCAGACATCAGCAAGGACATCGACGCACCATCAGACAATTGTGATGCATTTCCCGCTGTGACCGAGCCACCTTCTTCAAACGCTGGTTTTAATTTTGCTAGTCCGTCTAGAGTTGTTTCTGGCCTATTACATTCATCACGGTCGACAGTACCTTCAGCAATGGCAGTCTCCTTAGTTTCCTTGTTGATTAATTTAAGCCACTTAACCGTCATCGGCACAATTTCTTCTTTCACATGACCTGCGTCGACCGCTGCCGCGTAGCGTTGCTGGCTTTGAAGTCCGAACTCATCCTGCGCTTCACGGGTAACACCGTATCGGCGGGCAACTACTTCGGCCGTATTCCCCATTAGCATGAACATCCCTGGTTTGTGTTCTTCCAAGGTTGGATTGTTTTTGAATGCGCCAGGGGTTCCACGATCAAAGCCCGTAATAGATTCAACACCGCCAGCGATAGCAACATCACTGCAACCGCTCGCAATTTGAGTGGCTGCGACAGATATCGCATTCAATCCTGAGGAGCATGCCCGACTTAAGGTCATCGCGGCGACGCTTATCGGCAACTTCGACAGCGCAACTGCATGACGGGCCATATTCGCAGATTGCTCACCAATTTGGCGCGCACAACCAACAACAACATCTTCGACCTCTTCCGGCGCAACTTCGGGGCTTCGCTCAAGCAGGGCATTAATACAGTGTGCGACAAGATCGTCAGCTCGCGTTAAATTGAATGTGCCACGGTGCGATTTGGCAAGGCCAGTACGAATGTTATCGACAATAACGACTTGGCTCATGATGATAGATCTCCGAAAAGTAGTATTAATCGTTAGCAAATCATTGGGCAGGAATAGTTTGCGAACAAGCCAGCATCGCAAAAAATCCTCTAACAGCCCCGGTGTCCATATAACACTGCATAATCCGCATTAGGTAGCATAGTCTCTATCTTAGGCTACCGGCAAACATCCGTTCATAAATTTGGTCAAACTATTGCAAATGAAAGGAATTGAGATCCCTTGAACTAATTGCTTTCGAAGTACTCGACCGAAACGGGGAACTAACAGTTAACAATGTGGAGCGAATTGATTAACCTCTTTTTCAATCATTTTGAGAAAGTCTTGGCAAAAACTCAGAGCAAGTGGGAAATTACTATATGAACGACGATCTCGCCACATTATCGGCTACCGAGCTAGTCAAATTATTTCGCCGCCGTGCGATATCTCCGGTGGAGGCATTACAAGCGGTCCTGGCTCGGGTGGATCTATTCAATCCGACACTTAACGCCTTCCAATTTCTCGACCGCGACAGCGCAATGAAGGCCGCCAAGGCTTCCGAAAAACGCTGGAAGAAGGATAGCCCGCGAAGCCCGTTGGATGGCGTCCCTACTACGATTAAAGATACTTTAGCGACCATCGGTATGCCGACCCTATTCGGCACACGGGCCGTTGATCCCAAAGGGCCCTGGCAGGTCGATGCACCCTGTACGGCGGCACTACGTGATGCCGGAGCGATAATTTTCGGCAAAACGACCACCCCAGAATACGGTTTCAAAGGCGTCACTGATTCTCCACTTTATGGCATCACCCGCAATCCTTGGAACACGGCGCATACACCTGGCGGCTCCTCTGGCGGTTCCGCCGCGGCATTAGCAGCCGGCATGTCTACATTATCAGTTGGCACCGACGCAGCAGGATCAGTAAGGATTCCAGCTTCCTTTACCGGACTTGCGACAATAAAGGCGACGTTCGGACGTATACCTGCCTACCCGCCGAGTGCTCAGGGCACTCTATCAAACGTTGGCCCAATGGCTCGTAACGTCTCCGATTTGGCATTAATGATGAATATTATCTCTCGGGCGGATGTGCGCGAATGGTGGACTCTACCCGACGACGGAGTGGATTACGTCAAGGCACTTAGAGGCACGATCGAGGGACTAAAAATCGCCTATTCCCCTAACCTTGGGTTCGTCGAAGATATCGATCCCGAAATTACCAGAAGCGTCGCAAGCGCAGCCAAAACTTTCTCCCACCTCGGCGCGCAGGTCACAAGAATTAGCACTAAATTACCAAACCTTACTCAGGCGTTAGATATTTTATGGCAGGGTAATGCATCTGTCCTGTTAGAAAAATTTAATGCGAAGCAACGCAAGCTTATGGACCCGGGTTTGCTGCGCGCAGCTGCTTTGGGTGCGAAGCAAACCCAGAAGGATTATATCATTGCAAACCAGCAGCGTGCAGAAATGGGAGTTACGATCAACCGTCTTTTCGGAAAATATGATTTGCTACTAACGCCAACTATGCCGATTCCAGCATTTAAGGTTGGATTAAATACACCAAATGGCGGCAACGACGTTAGCCTCGGCTGGACACCGTTCACCTTCACTTTTAACCTCAGCCGAAATCCGGCTGCCTCCATCCCTTGTGGATTGACGAAGGCGGGACTTCCGATCGGCCTGCAAATTGTTGGTGCTCATTACGCCGACGCGCTTGTGTTACGTGCAGCCCGCATTTTCGAGCGTGAAATCGGCACCTTCGTCCCCTCACTGGAGTCTAACTAGCGCTCTAACGGCCGCGACCCGATGGGCCGGACCTTCGTGAGGGCTAAATCGCCATGATCTCCGGACGGTACATTTTGGCTAATCCATTGACCTTGGTAATAGGCGAATTAGCAAGTCTGGTATCCCAAGCGTTGGTCGGTGACAATAGGGAATGAAAGGTATCGAACGAACTGTATTTAACCTTACTCCGTACGTATAACCCTTCACTTGGAGTACTAGTTTGAAAATTCGCGGTCGTCCGCTATTAGCGTTGATCGGCATGTCATTTCTGTGGGGCTATTCCTGGACGGGTATCAAGATGGGTTTGCTCGATGCAAGTCCGTTGACATTTGCAGCATTGCGCATGGGGATCGGAGCCTCCTGCTTGCTATTAGTACTACCGCTGACCGGTCGACCTTTCCTACCCCGAAGGCTACCCGAGTTGCTCAAGCTTGGACTAGTTCAGACTACCGGGTTAGTGACTTTATCTACCTGGGCAGTCCATGAGGGCACCGCAGGTCGCGCGGCATTTCTCGGCTACACCATGCCATTTTTTACTCTCCTTATGGCCTGGCCACTGCTGGGTGAGCGAGTGCGTGGCCTCCAATGGTTATCGATTTTCTTGGCTGCATGCGGTCTCGTCGTCATCGTTGAACCCTGGAATATGTCGGGCAAGCTTTTCAGCAGTCTGCTCGGCATCGCGGTTGGGTTTACCTGGGCTCTCGCCGCGATAATGGTTAAGCGATTGCAGCTACGTGCCCCGATGGATCTTCTCTCCATGACGGCGTGGCAGATGTTTTTAGGCTGCTTACCGTTAATCGCCGTGGCAATTTGGCTGCCCGAGGCGCCGGTAATTTGGTCCACCCGCTTCATCACAGTGCTATTACTAGTATCAGTCGTTACGACAGCCGTTGGCTGGATCCTATGGTTGTATGTACTCAATAATTTACCTGCAGGAACCGCGAGCATGGGCACACTCTCCGCACCCATTATTGCGATCCTGTCATCTTCATTCCACCTCGGCGAACGACCGAGCACAGTTGAGGTTATCGGTGTTAGCTTGATCGGCGGGGCACTATTAATTTTAAGTTTTAATGCTCTGCGCGAACACCGTGAATTGCCAAGCGCAACCGCGCAAGGAGAGGGCGCGTAAGAAATAGCTAAGTCGTTCCTGATAAATTTTAACAGCGTCAAAGGAGCATATTCACCTAGGCGCCCGTTCCATTCTTTTTTAAAAACACTTACTCGAACAACGCCCAGATCAGATATAATCAGTGCTCATCGCGATTGGAAGTTCTGCTATATTTACGATGGTGTATCTAGTTCGGGGAAGTCACTCATGACATCGAGCACGTTCCTTCAAGGAATTATGGAGATGTACCAGGGTGAGATACTGGGAGAAGCGTTATTTGATCGCATGCTCGCCTTCTATGAAGATCCAAATCACAACCACAAAATTGCAACCATGCTGCAACTTGAATCAGAAACAGTGACCCGCCTTCGGCCGGCTTTGATGGAACTCGGGCTCGATCTCTCTGAGGCAGAAAAATCTCGTACTGCAGGTATAAAATGGGCAGATAGCTTACGTGGCCTTTCGTGGAACGAATTCATGGTGAGCTTGCGAGATGCATTACAGCCCTATATCGATCATTACAGCGAAATCACTGCGCAAGCTCCACCAAGGTTCGCGGCCATCGCAGAGTCTATGGTACTTCACGAAAAGTCTTTGAAGCGATTTGCTGAACTTGAAATCGCTGGCGACTCCGAGCATTCATTAGACGATATTATTACGCAATTACACCATCCGCTGCCAAAGCCATAA
>DPMX01000045.1:5937-8238 GCA_003540955.1 Gammaproteobacteria bacterium | reverse complement strand
CCTTTATCAATCCACGCGATACTGCCACCCCCTGCACCGATGGAATGCACGTCGACCGCTGCTACTCCAACTGGCATATCATGCACACGAAGCTCTCTCGTCAACGTTGGTGAACCGTCGCTAACCATGGACACGTCGAAGCTAGTGCCACCCATATCGATGGTAATCACGTCAGGCATCCCTATCCGTTCAGAACAATGCAAGCCTGCAACAGGCGCGGCCGCTGGACCCGAGGCAAGTGAGTTAATAGGGCGTTGCAATACTTTATTAACCGTTGAACAACCACCATTAAGTTGCATAATTAGCAAAGGGTGTTTGAACGCATTCTCGTGTAGAAAGTTTTCTAACTCCACCATGTAACGCGCTATGCCAGGTAACACGTAGGCACTAAGAGTTGTGCAGGTGGTGCGCTCCCATTCTCGGATCATCGGCAAAACATCTGAACTGAGAACTACCGGGATACCCGGCAATTCCTCTTCGAGGATTGCCTTGACGCGTTGTTCATGCGCTGGATTAATGATTGACCACAAAAATGCGACCGCCACGGACTGAACATTCTCTGCCTTTAGTTGCTTGGATGCTGCACGCACCGTAGTTTCATCCAGCGGTTTGACTACCGTGCCGTCATACTTGACCCGCTCTGTGATCGGAATACGGAGATAGCGGGGAACAAAGTCTTCAGGTGGCTGTAGCTGAATATTGTAACGTTCTGGTTTAAAGCCGTCGCGAAAATGGATGACGTCGCGGAATCCCTCAGTGCACAGTAGGGCTGTTTTTGGTCCGTTGCGCTGGATGACGGTGTTGGTGGCGATTGTTTGCCCGTGTACGAACAGGTCTAAGCCTTCTAAAAAGTTTTCTAGCCCAAGTCCCGTTTGTTCCGCGAGTGCCTTGATCCCTTCTTGCACTGCCTCCGCCGGATTGTTTGGTGTTGTGGCTTCTTTCCACAGTGAGATGTTGCCGGCTCCGTCTAAGAGGGAGAAGTCGGTAAAGGTGCCTCCAATATCTACGCCAAGTATGTGTTGCATAATGATTCCTTGTTAAAACGCTTCGATTTTATTTCGGATCTTGTTAGCCACGTTCTAATTAACCGGTGGTCAATCGACGAGTCGTCGTTGTCAGATGTCTATTGGCAACGGTCGAAAGTCCTTACCCATTACACTTGAGTTCGTTAAGATCCGCTCGATTGCAACCGCAAGGTGTGTGTATTCACACACGCCAAGTCAAACCCATATAAACGTTGATAATATTCTCCTCGTGCCATTAATTCCAACTTGGGCCTGAGTAGTGCATGAAAATGACTATTTAGGGGTAAAATATGGGAAAGTAGCGTCCGGTTTTTGTATTTTCTGCCATTATTATAGGTTTGCAAGCGTTATTACATTGATATGAGTAAGAAAACATTACCAAAACACGCGCGTGCCGTTGTCGTTGGCGGTGGCGTCATCGGGTGCTCAACCGCATACCACTTAGCTAAGCTCGGTTGGGAAAACGTTGTGTTGTTGGAGCGCAAACAGATAAGTTGCGGTACTACTTGGCACGCAGCTGGCCTAATCACGACTTTACGCGATACGGAAGCGCAAACGCGAATGGCCCAGTATTCGTTGCAGTTGTACAGCGAACTCGAAGCGGAGACGGGACAGGCAACCGGCTTCATCAACTGCGGCTCGTTGCAATTGGCAGCGAGTTTAGAGAAGGCCGAAGAGATGCGGCGGGGCTGCGCGATGGCGCGCACGTTCGGAGTCAAGAACCGGGAAGTTACTCCGGCAGAGGTAAAAGAACTTTTTCCACTGGCTTATGCCGATGATCTTGTTGCCGGTTTCTACTTTCCTGATGACGGTCGTGTAAATCCTGCCGATGTTGCTCAAGCTTTGGCCAAGGGTGCTCGCAAACGAGGCGTTAACATCATTGAAAATTGCAAAGTAACCGATGTGCTGTTTGCGGGAGAGCGTGCTGTCGGAGTGCAGACGGAAAACGGAAATATAACAGCAGAGGTGGTGATTTTATGTCCCGGAATGTGGGGGCGGGAAGTCGGATTGAGAGTGGGAGTAGACATCCCGTTGCAGGCAGCTGAGCATTACTATCTGATTTCAGAACCAATCGAAGGGCTCAATAACAATCTACCAATTTTGCGTGATCCAGGCCGTGCGGCGTATGCCCGCGAAGAGGCTGGGAAGATATTACTTGGCTTTTTTGAACCAATAGCTGCGCCTTGGGGAGTAGATGGCATCCCAGATAATTTTTGTTTCGATGAGATACAACCTGACTGGGAACGCATGGAGCCCCATCTTGAGCGTGGGATGG
>DPMX01000045.1:0-5638 GCA_003540955.1 Gammaproteobacteria bacterium | reverse complement strand
AGCGTGGGATGGGACGATTACCAATATTGCTAGACACCGGAATCCGCCAGTTGTTTTGTGGTCCGGAATCGTTCACGCCGGACCACAACTACCTCATGGGACGTGCGCCATTCAAGGAGAATTTGTATGTCGCCTGTGGTTTTAATTCCCTTGGGATCCTATCTGGCGGTGGTGCGGGTAACGTGATGGCGCAATGGATTAATGACGGTATCCAGCCGATGGATATCTGGGACGTTGATATCCGACGCGTTCAGCCGTTCCACAATAATAAATCTTTTGTGGTGGACCGGATCTACGAGTCGTTGGGGATAGCTTACCAGATGCACTGGCCAAATCGACAGTGGGATAGTGCACGAAACGTGAAACAATCGATTTTACACGATCGACTAGCGGCTGCCGGTGCTTGCTTCGGCGAATCAGCGGGTTGGGAGCGCCCCAACTGGTATGCGCTGGCAGGACAAAAAGCGGAGTACGAGTACGATTTTGGGCGCCAGAACTGGTTTGATAACAATCGTGAAGAGCATGTAGCGGTGCGAGAGGCGGTCGGGGTATTTGAGCAATCCTCATTCACCAAATTATTGATTCAAGGCCGCGACACTTGTTCGGTGCTAAACCAGATTGCGACCGCCGAGATGGACGTTATGATTGGAAAGGTCGTCTATACGCAGTTCCTTAATCGTTGCGGGGGGGTTGAAGCCGATCTTACAGTTACGCGCTTGGCTCAGGATTGCTACCTCCTAGTTACTGCGGCGTTTACTCAGACCCATGTCCATGCGTGGATACATGAGAATATTCCTGTCGACGCCTTTTGTCTTGTGACGGATGTGACTGGAAGCTACGCAATGCTCAGTGTGCAAGGACCGAATTCCCGTGCATTGCTGAGTTCCATATCGAGTACAGATTTTTCGAATACCCATTTTCCATTCGGCACGATGAAAAACGTAGAAATCGGATATCAAAACGCTATGGCTATCCGGCTTTCTTATACTGGTGAACTCGGTTGGGAGTTATACATCCCAACCGAGATGGCATTGCCGGTTTACGACCAGTTGATTGCGTCGGGCAAGGAGCATGGTCTTAAACATTGCGGCTATCACACACTCAACACGCTACGTATCGAGAAGGCGTACAGAGAGTGGGCGCACGACATGGGGCCACTTGAAACTTTGCTGGAGGCGGGGTTGGGGTTTACCGCGGCGTGGGATAAAGCAGGTGGCTTCATTGGTCGTGACGCGTTAGTTGCCCAACGTGATGGTGGGTTATTGAAGCGGCGCTTGGTACAGTTTTTGCTTGATGATCCGGAGCCAATATTAGCCCGAAACGAGTCAATACTGCGTGACGGTGAGCGAGTTGGGTACACGATGTCCTCTGGGTATGCGCATACTTTAGGCGCATGCGCAGCCCTGGGTTATGTCAACCATGAAGATGGGGTAACGCCAGATTTTATTACCGAGGGTAGCTATACGATTGAGCAGGCCAATCGCAGCTATAGCGCTCGTGCTTCGCTGATACCAATGTACGATCCAAAAAGCATACGGACACGATCTTAAAGAACGAAGATGTGTGAGATCTGCTGGATCAAAGAGCCATCATGAGCACGCCTGCAAAAGTATTTATCGACGGTGAAGGCGGCACAACGGGATTACAAATACTTTCTCGCCTCTCTGGACGTGCAGACATCGAGTTGCTAGAGATCGAATCGGTACGACGAAAAGAAATCAGTGCTAGAGCGGAAGCGTTAAATGCTGCTGACATTGCTATTTTATGTTTGCCCGATGCGGCTGCGCGCGATGCGGTCGGATTGATCGAAAATCCCACCACGCGAATCATCGACGCCTCGACAGCTCATCGCACAACTGAGGGGTGGGTCTACGGGTTTCCAGAATATGACGCGGGCCAGCGTAGCCGGATCCAAACTAGCACCCGTATCTCTAATCCCGGTTGCTACGCTGTTGCAGCCGTCGCCATTCTGCACCCGCTAATAGAAGCAGGCTTGTTACCATCCGACTGGCCGGTGTCGATCAACGGTATTTCGGGCTATTCCGGCGGTGGTAAAACGCTTATCGCCGCGTTCGAAACAGGGCTGGACGGAGCGCCACCGATAAATGCGATGACTTATGACTATGCCTTGAATCTTGATCATAAGCATGTTCCCGAAATCACGCGTTGGAGTGGTCTTTCGCACCCACCGATATTTCTGCCAGCAGTAGGCCGCTTTTATAAAGGTATGTTGGTCCATGTCCCGCTACCGTTATGGGCGCTGCCGCGTAACCCATCTTCGCGTGATGTGCACGACTTGTATCGATCGAGTTATGGTGAAGAGCGCTTTGTCACGATAGCTGATTTTGAGCTCGGGAGATCGATGTCTGATCTAAATCCGCAAAGTTTGAATGACACCAATGAACTTCGATTACATATTTTGCATAACGACGCGAGTGGTCAATGTCTAGTAGTGGGCTTGCTGGATAATCTCGGGAAGGGTGCATCAGGTCAAGTCGTTCAAACCCTTAATTTACTGCTTGGTTTCGATGAAGGCCTCGGGTTGTAATGCACGCTCTATGGGTTGCAAATTATTTACTAGTAGAGGCTAAAATGATTTGAACTATGCTGCTTCAGATCAGAACTAATATTGCAATCGATAATGCCGATATCCTATCCCTGACACTTGCGACGAACTTGAGGTTGGCGATTCACACCCCCTTACACTCTCCGACGACTTAGTATACCTTTCGCGGGTGCCTACGCGAGTCTACATTATAAGCAATGTACATTATCGGGGCTGGTTTCTCAGGTCTTTATACTCTCCACCGATTGCGTAATAAGCTTGGCCTCAAGGTTCGTGGGTTTGATCCGGCCGATGGTGTTGGTGGCACCTGGTATTGGAACCGGTATCCTGGTGCCCGCTGTGATATCGAGAGTTATTGGTACTCGTATTCGTTCGATGAGGAGCTTCAACAAGAATGGACATGGTCAGAACACTTCGCTAGTCAGCCGGAAATTCTGCGTTACTTGAATCATGTGGCGGACCGATTCGATCTTCGGCGTGATATCCAATTTGGGACCCGTGTTAACTCGGCATTTTTTAAGGAAGATGCTGGGCGCTGGATAGTTGAGACCAGTGATGGGAGGAGCGCCGAAGTACCGAGGCATCTGCGCTAATGTAGTAGCAAAGGGATATGCGGGTTTTGCGTTTGACGTCACGGATTGAAGTATTAAAGCGGGGAAACCTTGTGGGCACATCAACAGAAGAACACGCGCATCAAGCACTAGGCACGATCGCCGCCGCTAACTCTAAGGTGCACCAGACGCGGCGCTTTCAACGCCAAGTTCGATGAAGTGGAGTCAATAGGTCGTGCTTTGAAACATCTCGCAGACATTGAGTCACACGCATCAAAATTATGGGCTTTGGAAGGGGGCCTAATCCATTTTAGGAAAATCGTCCTAATGTCTTTTTTACGTTGTTAGCTTCTATTATGCTAGCCCGTCATTAATTTTTGTTGGCATTGGGGTAGCTGGATGGGTGCAGATAAAATACGACTGGGGGCGTTTTTACTCCCAAGTGCTGGAGCGACTCCGGCCCAGTACGAAGAGGGCTTTGCAGGACAAAACCCGACCTACTATCAAGATGGGCTGCGTGATACCTCTCGTGTATTGCTCCAGGCCGAGGATCTTGGTTTCGATTTTGCGGCATTTTCTGAACACCATTTTCATGTTGAAGGGCTGGAACTTTCTAACAACCCAGTGATGCTAG
The DNA here is from genome assembly GCA_003540955.1 of Gammaproteobacteria bacterium. Classification (GTDB taxonomy): domain Bacteria; phylum Pseudomonadota; class Gammaproteobacteria; genus UBA11873. The sequence continues at coordinate 1,887 of DPMX01000045.1, read as the reverse complement.
GCAGTTGGGCTGCGATGCAGACGCGACGCATTCGTATTGGGCAAATGGGTAATGTCCTGCCGGCACGGAACCCTCTACTACTAGCTGAGGACCTTGCGATGCTCGACCACTTTTCCGAGGGTCGGATGGTTGCTGGATTTGCCCGCGGGTATCAATCACGCCATGTGGCGACAGTGGGTCAACAGCAGAACGCCTATTCCACACAGCCGACGGATCCTGAATTTGCCGAACATGACAGACTCAATCGTGAATTGTTTAACGAACATTACGAGATTATCCGGCGTTCTTGGGCCGAGCCGATGTATAAACATACTGGGGATCATTGGGAAATCCCACCAAAAGGTATTCTTTGGAACCACCCTGCAACCTATGACATGGCTCCCGGTATGGCGGCTACGGATACGGGCGAGCTGATGCAAATCGGAATTGCCCCGCAAACTTTACAAAAGCCTGAGACGATTGAGTCTTTCATTCCCTTTACAACGAGCCCGGCAACGATTGAATGGGCTGCACGGGAAAAAGTTACGCCTGTGATCTTTACGCCGGTTGTGGAAAATGCAAAGGCATGTATAGATCTCTACACTAAAGCCGCACAAGACGCCGGCCGTGATTTGGCGTGGGGTGAGGGCGTCGGTCATTTCCGTGAGATCGTCGTCGCGGATACTGAAGAAGAGGCAAATGCGATTATGGAGCGGGGTCTTGGCTTCATTTGGACCCGTTGGCACGATTGGTTTGGTCTCAATGAAGCCTTGAGACGCCCTGGCGAGGAGGGTGTCATTCCAAATCACCCAGCAACTATTCGCCAACGAGGCTATTCCATATGTGGAACGGTAGATACTGTTGCGAAAAAGATGGAAAAGCTTCTTGAGGATTTACAAACGAAAATTGTCGTCTTATGGATAGCAGCGGGCCCAGCTCCAATTGATGGTTTATTAAAGAGTAACGAACTTCTCATTGAGAAGGTGTTGCCAAAACTGGGGCTCAAATTAGAACAAGTAGAGCCGCAATTACGGGATGAGTTTGGTGGTCGCGGCTGGCGTGACTGAGGGATCTAGAACACGGAGTTTGTTATGAAATTGGTGTCCTTTGAAAATAAAGATGGAAGCGCAATTGGAGTCGTAGATGGCGAAAATTACGTCATTGATTTGACGAACCAACAATCCGGTATTGATAACCTGCAAACGATACTAGAATTAAATCGTCTCGGTGATCTTTCAAAGCTCGAAATAGATGGACAGCGAGCGCACATTGATGAATTGGCTTTGTTGCCGGTTGTTCAAGCTCCGTCAAAAATTATCTGCGTTGGTATTAACTACGTTGCCCATGCTGCTGAAGCAGGCCGTAAAGTTGGAGAATATCCCGTGATTTTCCAGCGTTACGCCGACACCTTAATTGGACATGGGCAGACGCTTTTGCGCCCAAAGGTGTCTGAACAATTCGATTTCGAAGGCGAGCTCGCAGTAATTATCGGTAAAGGCGGGAGTCATATCGATCCGGCGAACGCGATGGACCATGTTGCCGGATACTCCTGCTTTAACGACGCCAGCATTCGCGATTGGCAGTTTCACACCCACCAATATGGTATGGGGAAGAATTTCCGTTGTACGGGGGCTCTTGGTCCGTGGTTGGTAACAGCGGATGAGATTCCGGACTATCGTGAGCTCCGACTCCGGTCATATTTGAACGGAGAACTAATGCAAGAAGGTAAGCTCGACCAGTTAGCCTTCGATATCCCGCACATCATTTCTTACGTCAGCCAGGCTTTGCCATGGCGTCCCGGCGACGTAATTGCTACTGGCACTCCGAGTGGTGTTGGTTTTAAACGTGAGCCGCCGTTGTTTTTGAAAGCCGGAGACGAGTTCCAGGTCCATATCCCTGGGATCGGGC